>CAYNEH010000126.1:0-5486 GCA_964396195.1 uncultured Oscillospiraceae bacterium | reverse complement strand
GCGTGCAGACCGTTCTTCTGGGCCAGCGTCTTGACCGCCAGCTTGAAGGTCATGATCTTGTCGGCGCACTCCAGCGCGGGGGCATACTTGAAGTCAATCTCGTGCTGGCCGCGGGCCACCTCATGGTGAGAGGCCTCGATCTCATAGCCCATCTGCTCCAGCGCAAGGCAGATCTCGCGGCGGGTAGACTCGCCGTGGTCCAGAGGGCCGAGGTCAAAGTAGCCGGCCTCGTCGTTGGTCTTGGTGGTAGGCTTGCCCTCCTCGTCGGTCTGGAACAGGAAAAACTCCGCCTCGGGGCCGACATTGAAGTCGTCATAGCCCATGGCCTTCATCTTCTCCAGCGCGCGCTTGAGCACGCCGCGGGGGTCACCCACGAAGGCGCTGCCGTCAGGATTGTGGATGTCGCAGATCAGACGGGCAACCTTGCCGTGCTGGGGACGCCACGGGAACACCACGAAACTGTTCAGATCGGGATAGAGGTACTGGTCGGACTCGTTGATGCGGACAAAGCCCTCAATGGAGGAGCCGTCCAGCATGATCTGGTTGTTGACAGCCTTCTCAATCTGGGAAGCGGTAATAGCCACGTTCTTCAGCTGGCCGAAAATGTCGGTAAACTGCATCCGGATGAACTTGATGTCTTCCTCTTTCACGATGCGAATGATGTCTTCCTTGGTGTAACCCATATAAATATCCCCTTTCAATATAGTTGGGCATGCTTGCGAAACCGTGGTATTGCTCAGGTGTGAAAAAAGCGTTCTGACCCGCCGGGATCGGAACGCCTTTGTCCTCCTGTTTTCTGACGTCAGTATAGCCGCCTAACGCCATTTTGTCAACACATTTTTGCACGGATGCAGATTTTTATTTCATTTTTTGCGTTTCGCATAGCCCGATATGCCGTTTTTGTGATTTTCGACAAATACGAATCGGGCAAAAAAAGCGCCGGGTCCGAACCCGGCGCTTTTCCCTGTTCAGTTCTGCTCCGCATCCTCCACCGGAACGGGGTAATGCTCGGTAAAGCAGCCGCTGCAGAAGCCGCAGCGGCACTCCGGCGCGATTTTCCGCAGACTGTCCACCGACAGAAAGCCCAGACTGTCCGCGCCGATGAGCTCCCGCATCTCGTCCAGTGTGTGGCTGCAGGCCATCAGCTCACGCTTGGAGGGGATGTCTGTGCCGAAATAGCAGGGCGCGATGAACATGGGCGCAGAGGACAGCATATGGACTTCCTTCGCCCCGGCATCCCGCAGCAGACGCACCAGCTGGTTGGACGTGGTGCCCCGGACGATGGAGTCATCGATGACCACCACCCGCTTGCCCGCAATGGTGGAGCGCAGGGGGTTGAGCTTGAGCTTCACCGCCTGTTCCCGGTTGGCCTGCCCGGGCTGGATAAAGGTGCGGCCGATGTAGCGGTTCTTGATCAGACCGTCATTATAGGGAATGCCGGACTCCATGGCGTAGCCCTTGGCGGCATTCAGGCCGGAATCGGGCACGCCGATGACCACGTCCGCCTCCACCGGGTGCTCTTTGGCCAGATAGCGCCCGGCCAGAATACGGGCGTCGTGGACGGACTGGCCATCGATAATGCTGTCCGGGCGGGCAAAATAGAGGTACTCAAAAATACACAGGCTGGTCTTTTCCGTGCCGCAGCAGTCCCGGATAGACTGGAGCTCACCGTTCAGGTCCACGTACACTACCTCGCCCGGCTCCACGTCCCGGACGAAGGAGGCTCCCACGCAGTCCAGTGCGCAGGACTCGGAGGCGAAAATCCACGCGTCCCCCCGCTTGCCGATGCACAGGGGCCGGAAGCCCCACGGATCCCGGGCGGCAATGAGCTTCCGGGAGCTCATGACCACCAGTGAAAAGGCCCCCCGGAGCTGATGAATGGCGTTGGCCACCGCCCGCTCAATGGAGCCGCACAGCAGGCGCTCCTGGGCGATGATATACGCGATGATCTCCGAATCGGTGGTGGTGTGGAAAATGGCGCCCCGGTACTCGTAGTGACGGCGGAGGTTATCCACGTTCACCAGATTGCCGTTGTGGGCCACCGCGAAGGTGCCCTTGACGTAGGACAGCGTCAGCGGCTGGGCGTTCTCCCGCCTGGAGCCGCCGGTGGTGGAGTAGCGCACATGGCCCACCGCCATGGTGCCGCCCAGCTCGTCCAGAACCGGGGCGGAAAACACGTCGCCCACCAGTCCCACATCCTTGTGGCAGCGCATTTCCAGCCCGTTCATGGCCGCGATGCCGCAGGCCTCCTGTCCCCGGTGCTGGAGGGCGTACAGCCCGTAGTAGGTCGTCCGGGCGCAGTCCCCCGCCGGATCGTAAATGCCGAATACGCCGCATTCTTCGTGAATCGCCATGCTCTTCCATCCTCTCATGAGCCGGCGCCATCCCCCGTTGGACGGCCCGCGGCTCCCGGGAAATGCCCCCATTGGCGCCCCGTAAAAAAGATATTTCTCATTGCAGCAATGCCCGAATTCCATAAAACGCCGCTTTTACGGAATTACACGGCATACGCCGTGTGAATAAACCGCAAAGCGGTTTATTCAAGTAGACAATATTATAAAACAGCAGAGCGCAGATTTCAATGCGTCATCCCGCCAGATATTTTTTCCGGCCGCACGCCGTTCTCCGTCAAAACAGGGGACGAAAAAACGCGCCCGGCAGCCTTCCGACCCCGGTCGCGTCTCATTCAGATGTATCCCATGGTGCGAACGATGTACAGCCACGCCGTCAGGGTGAAGGCGGACAGAAAGGTGGTGAGCATCACCGTGCTGCTGCTCAGCGTCCCCTCATAGCCCATGTTTTTCGCCATGACATAGCAGCTCACCGTAGTGGCCGCGCCCAGCATGACCAGAATGGCCACCAGCTTGTCCTCCCGGAAGCCCAGCGCAATGGCGATGGGCAGGAAAATGGCCGTAAACACCACAAGCTTGAGGGCCGTGCAGGCCAGCGCGCTCTTCAGCGCCCCGGATGCCTTCTTCACATCAAAGGAAGCGCCCATGGCGATAAGGCCCAGCGGCGTGGCCGTGGCCGACAGGCTGGACACAGTCTTGGACAGAATGGGCGGCTGGGGAATCTTCAGTACCGACCACAGGCAGCCCACAGCGATGCCGAGGATAATGGGGTTGGTGACCACACCGATAAGAGTCCTTTTCGCCAGCGCCCTTCCGCCGCTTCCCTGCCCCGGCCGCATGAGGTTCAGCACCGCCACTGCCGCCACATTGTAGAGCGGCACCGCTCCGATCATCATCAGCGGGGCAGCGCCCGCACTGCCGTAGAGGTTCTCCATCAGGGCCACACCCAGAAGGGCGGCGCTGCTGCGGTAAGACGCCTGAACAAACTCTCCCCGGGCGGCTTTCTCTTTCATGGCCAGCGATGCCAGCAGCGCGATCAGAATGCTCCCTGCCGTGGCCAACAGGCAGAACAGCACAAAACGCCCGTCCCACGCGGAGGCGAAGTCCGACTCGGACATATTATGGAACAACAGCACCGGCAGGGAAACCTGAAACACGAAGCTGTTGAGCTTTCCGGCGAATTCCTCGCTGACCGCGCCAACCCGCCGGAGAAAATATCCCACCACCATGAGCAGGAACACCGGCATGGTGGCGTTCAGGCAGAAAACAAGATTGTCCACGAATATTCCACCCTCTTTACCGATCCCGCCGGTTCAGGATGAACCGTGCCGTGACCTTTTCATCGCCCTCCTCCGGCTCCCAGTGGCGAGCTACTACGATTACCGAAGCCAGAATGCACCCAAGTGACACCGGAGTGCCGAACATCCACACCGCGATGCCCATTCCGAAGCACAGGAAAGCGATGATAGAGCGGCAGCGATTGGGCTTTACCTCTAAGATCAGCGTAAAAAACAGGTAGCTGGATGCCAGCAGCGCCAGCGGCAGCCACATGGGCAGCAGTCCCGCCGTCACGCCGAAGGTGACGGTGATGGCCTTGCCGCCGTTGAAGCGGCGGAAGATGGGAAAAGCGTGCCCCGCCACCGGGGCGGCCAGTACCAGCGCAAAGGCCCACTGACTCGGGTCCACCATATGGACGGCCAGCAGCACCGGCAGCGCCCCCTTCAGAAGGTCACACACCAACGCTGTCAGACCGATGGGTCTGCCCGCCTGTTTGACGCAGTTGAACACGCCGGGGTTGCCGTCGGCGGCGTCTGCCGTGATGTCGATGCCCTTCAGCCACAAAGGCAGATAATAGGCGTACAGTACGCTGCCGGACAGATAGCCCAGCACCGCGAAAATCAGGTAATTCATCTCAGTCCTTCGCCTCTTTTATATGCTGCTCCAGAAAGATTACCGTCTGCTCCGCCGCGTCGGACGCCACCTGATGCCGCTGGGCCTCCACCATCCGGGTACAGCGCTCCCGGTCGGTCAGCAGCCGCCAGCCCTTTACTGCCTGAGCCAGTATGCTCCGGGCGGAGACGCTCATGCCGTGCTGGGTGAACAGCTGGCGGTTCCGGGTCTCACAGCCGGGAATCGGCTTCATGTGCACCATGGGCACGCCCATGACCGCGCCCTCGGTGGACGTGATGCCGCCGGGCTTGGTGTAGAGCAGGTCGCAGGCCTCCATATACCGGGCCACCTGATCGGTGTGCCCCACCACGCTGACCCGGGGCTCATCCCCGAATTTGCGCCGCATGGAGTCGTACAGCTTTTCGTTGGAGCCGCACACCGCGGCGATATGGACATCCTTTGGCGTCAGGTACAGCAGGCACCGGGTGAGCTGCGTGATATGCCCGGCCCCCATGCTGCCGCCCATGACGAGGATGAGCGGCCCGTCTGCCGGGAGATTCAGCATCTTCCGGCACTCTCCCCGGCCCAGCCGCCGCTGGAAGCCCTCGGACACCGGGATGCCCATGGGCACCAGCTTTTCCCGGGCAATGCCCCGGCGGGCAAATTCGTCCAGACACAGGGCGCTGGGGATCAGAGTGTAGTCACAGTCCTCTTCCTCAAAAAACGGCGTACAGGTATAGTCCGTGGCAACCGCCACCGTCAGCGGGAGGGCCATGCCCCGCCGCTTCATCTCCGTCAGCGCCATGGCCGGGAAGGTGTGGGGGGCGACAATGGCGTCGCAAGGGTGCTCCGACAGGTATTTTTCCAGATCTGGGATGACCTGAGCACAGGCGGCGTACACCGGTGACCGGACGCCCAGAAAATGCTCCGCCGTGCTTACCGCCCGGCCCACCTCATAGGTGACACCGAATACGGCGGGCGCATTTTTCACCACGCCCACGTAAGCTCCGCTCACCATCTCGGACACTTTCTCCCCCGCCAGCGCGAGGAAGTCGATCCGCTCACCCGTGTGACCCCGGGCTTCCAGCGCCTCCACCACGGCAGAGCCGGCGGAATTGTGACCTCCGCCGGTGTTGCAGGACAAAACCAGTACGTGCATCATTTCACTCCTTTTCAATGACGCATTATTATATACCATCTCCCCAGCGAAATCAACCGGAGGGCCTTCCGCTGAAATCTCCATGG
>CAYNEH010000125.1:0-5562 GCA_964396195.1 uncultured Oscillospiraceae bacterium | reverse complement strand
AGGATGCCCCCGCTGCCCAGGAGATACAGGAGGAAGACAGCCATGTCTGAACAGAAGAGATTTTATATCACCACGCCCATCTATTACCCCTCTGACAAGCTGCACATCGGCCACACCTACTGCACCGTGGCCACCGATGCCATTGCCCGGTACAAGCGGCTGTGCGGCTACGACGTCATGTTCCTCACCGGCACTGACGAGCACGGCCAGAAGATCGAGGACAAGGCCAAGGAGGCCGGGGTCACCCCCAAGGAGTTCGTGGACAACATCGTGGAAGGCCCCCGGGGCGTCAAGGATCTGTGGAAGCTGATGAACATCTCCAACGACCGGTTCATCCGCACCACCGACGACTACCATGTGGCCGCCATCCAGAAGATCTTCAAGAAGATGTACGACAACGGCGACATCTACAAGGGCGTCTACAAGGGTAAGTACTGCAAGCCCTGCGAGTCCTTCTGGACGGAGAGCCAGCTGGTGGACGGCAAGTGCCCCGACTGCGGCCGCGAGGTGCAGGATGCGGAAGAGGAGGCCTATTTCTTCCGCCTGTCCAAGTACGCCGACCGGGTGCAGGATCTGCTGGAGAACACCGACTTCCTCGAGCCGCGCTCCCGGGTCAACGAGATGGTGAACAACTTCATCAAGCCCGGTCTGGAAGACCTGTGCGTGTCCCGCACGTCCTTCTCCTGGGGCATCCCCGTGGACTTCGACCCGGGTCACGTGGTGTACGTCTGGGTGGACGCGCTGTCCAACTATATCACCGCGCTGGGTTACGACAACGACAAGTACGACGACTTTGACAAGTTCTGGCCCGCCGACGCCCACATCGTGGGCAAGGAGATTGTCCGGTTCCACTCCATCATCTGGCCCGCCATGCTCATGAGCCTGGGACTGCCCCTGCCCAAGAAGGTGTTCGGCCACGGCTGGCTCCTGCTGGACGGCGGCAAGATGAGCAAGTCCAAGGGCAACGTGGTGGATCCCTATATTCTGGCGGAGCGCTTCGGCGTGGATGCCCTGCGGTTCTTCCTGCTGCGGACCTTCCCCTTCGGCTCCGACGGCAACTTCTCCAACGAGCTGCTCATCCAGACCATCAACACCGACCTTGCCAACGATCTGGGCAATCTGGTGAGCCGCACCACCGCCATGGTGGGCAAGTACTTCGGCGGCAAGCTGCCGGGGAACTGCAAGGACTGGGCCGCGCCGGAGGACTGTGACACCGAGCTTAAGGAGATGGCCGTTGGCCTGCGGGATCGGTACGCCGCGCAGATGGACGCCTTCGCCCCCCACAAGGCACTGGACGAGGTGTTCAAGGTCATCGCCCGGGCCAACAAGTATATTGACGAGACCATGCCGTGGGCGCTGGCCAAGGACATGGACGCCAACGGCGGCCGTCTGGCCCACGTGATGTATAACCTGCTGGAGACCACCCGCATCTGCGGCGTGCTCCTCACCCCCTTCATGCCCGAGAGCATGGAGAAGCTCTTCACCCAGATCGGCGCGGACGCCGCCGTTCAGACGTGGGAGAGCGCCGGAACTTGGGGTTCCCTGTCCGATACCGCCGCAGTCACCAAGGGCGAGAATCTGTTCCCCCGGGTAGACGTGGACGCCGCCCTTAAGGAACTGGAGGAGGCTGTCGAGGCCGCCAAGAAGGCCGCCCTGCCCGATCTGGAAATTGAGCCCTTCGCTGAGGAAAACGTGGACTTCGAGACCTTCTGCAAGTCCGACTTCCGGGTGGTGAAGGTCAAGGACTGCCAGCCGGTGAAGAAGTCCAACAAGCTGCTGCGGTTCACACTGGACGACGGCACCGGCACCGACCGGCAGATTCTGTCCGGCATCGCCGCCTACTACAAGCCCGAGGATCTGGTGGGCAAGACGCTGGTGGCCATCGTCAACCTGCCGGCCCGGAAGATGATGGGGCTGGAAAGCTGCGGCATGCTCATTTCCGCCGTACACACCGAGAAGGGGGAAGAAAAGCTCCACCTGCTCATGCTTGACGATGCCATCCCTGCCGGTGCGAAGTTGTGCTGAGCATCCTCGTACCTGACAGAGGAACGGCAGACACAGACACCCCCGGATTGTTCAAAATTGAGAGGTGCTGAAGTTTGAAAAAACTGTTTGTCCTGATCCTGTCCATGATCACCGCCGTCTTCATGGCGGGCTGTATGCCCAAGAGCCTTGCCGAGGTGGCGCAGAACGCCGGGAACAGTGTGACCGCCAACAACGCGGGCACCGGTACGGGCTATGCGGAGGACGGGTACGCCGAAGGCTCCATCGGTGACACCATGCATACCTATTTCTTCGACTTTACTGTCACCGGCGCCCATATCGGCACGGCCTTTGACGGGCTGGTTCCCGCCGAGGGGTACAAGTTCATAGCCGTCGAGGTGACCATCAAAAACGCCACCGGCGTGGCCCAGCCCATGAGTCTGCTGGACTTCCAGATCCAGTGGGACGCGGCGGAGGACGAAGATCCGGACGATGCCTATGACTATCCTCTGGCCGAAACCACCACCGATGAATACGGCAATACGGAGTGGACATCCCTGTCCGACCGGCAGCTGCCCGCCGAGTGGGAGCTGGGGGTGGACGAGGAGCGCACCGGCATCCTGCTGTACGCCGTGCCTGAGGACAGCTCGGAATATTCCATCGCGTTTATGGAGATCTTCGAGGCCGAGGACAACACAGACGACGAGGAATACGGCGACGTATTCTTCGTCTACTTCAGCGCGGACGAAACGAAATAATGAGGAAAGGGCGGCGGAAAGCCGCCCTTTTTCCGCACAGCCGCGGCATTTGGCCGCAAACTCAAGGAGGGAGCTTTATGCTGTTTGACACCCACGCCCATCTGGATGCGGAGCAGTTTGACGCCGACCGGGACGAGGTCATTGCCGGTCTGCCGGGCCGGGGAATTGATCTGGTGGTGGATCCGGGCTGCGACCTGCCGTCCAGCCGGAAGGCGGCGGCGCTGGCGGAGCAATACCCGTTCATCTACGCTGCCGTGGGCATCCACCCGGAGGAGTGTGCCGGATACCGGGAGAGCGATCTGGACGAGGTGCGCCGTCTGGCGGCGCAGCCCAAGGTGGTGGCCATCGGCGAGATCGGCCTTGATTACTACTGGGCGGAAAATCCCCCCCGGGAACTTCAGCAGCAGGTATTCCGGGATCAGATGGCGCTGGCGGCGGAGCTGGACATGCCCGTCATCGTCCACGACCGGGAGGCCCACGGCGACAGCTTCGCCATCGTGAAGGAGTTCCCACGGGTCCGCGGCGTGTTCCACTGCTACGCGGGCAGCACGGAGATGGCCCGGGAACTGGTGAAGCTGGGCTGGATGATCTCCTTCACCGGGGTGCTCACCTACAAAAACGCCCGGAAGGCAGTGGAGACGGCGGCGGCCATCCCCATCGAGCGACTGATGATCGAGACAGACAGCCCGTATATGGCCCCCGTCCCCCACCGGGGCAAGCGGAACGACCCGGGCTATGTGGTCCACGTGTGCGAAAAGCTGGCGGAGATCAAGGGCATTTCCGTGGAGGAGTGCGCCCGGATCACGCGGGAAAACGGCGAGCGGTTTTTCCGGCTGAAACCGTGAATTTGGCTTGACAAATGCGGGGCAAACTGATACAATATAAGCTGTTGTTTTGATGTATGACTGTATTGGTCCGCCCCTTTCGTACATGAGAAAGGCGCGGACTTTCTTTTTGCTTCAAAACCGCAATTAAAATTCAGGAGGAATTTCAAATGACTGGTATCGTGAAATGGTTCAACGCCGAGAAGGGCTATGGCTTCATCACTCCCGACGACGGCTCTGAGGACGTGTTCGTTCACTTCTCCGCCATCGTGGCCGACGGCTACAAGAAGCTCATCGAGGGTCAGAAGGTCACCTTCGAGACCGAGCCCGATCCCCGTGGCGCCAAGGGCGTCCGTGCCACCAACGTCGTGGCCGAGGCCGAGTAATTTCATCCGTTGCGATTAAAAAGGGTCGTCCCAGCCGGGACGGCCCTTTTGCGCAAAATGCCGGGAAAGGAAGGTTCAGCATGAACATCAGACTGGCGTGCCCGGAGGACGCGGAGGCACTTCTGGCCATTTACGGGCAGTATATCGACACGAGCATCACCTTTGAGTATGTGCTGCCCAGCCGGGCGGAGTTTGAGGGACGAATCCGTGAGTTTTCCCGGGATTATCCCTATCTTGTGTGCGAGGACGAGGGGAGAATTGTTGGCTACGGCTACGCCCACCGAGCCATGGAGCGGGCGGCCTACCAGTGGAACGCGGAGCTGTCCGTCTATCTGGACAGGGACAGCCGCGCGAAAGGGCTGGGCAAAAAGCTGTGCCTGCTGCTCATCGATCTGCTGCGGCTTCAGGGCATCCGGACAGTATACAGCGTTGTGACCTCACCGAATCCCCGCAGTGAGCGGCTCCAGCAGGCGTTGGGGTTTGACGTGGCGGGCGTGTTCCGCAGCAGCGGCTACAAGGACGGCGCCTGGCACGACGTAATCTGGTTTGAAAAGGCCATCGCCCCCTATAGTGAGTCCCCCGCGCCCCGCTGTCCTTCCGGGACATTCCGGCGGAGCAGGCGGAAGCGATCATCCGGAAGTATTGCTGAAAAAATCGGCCGCCTGTCAGGCAGCCGATTGAGCGGGCCGAAAAAACCCGCAGAGTATCGCCGCAGCAGCGGCAAAGAAATGTTGGAGCCCCGAGAAAAGCGGTTTTCTCCGCAATCTGCGGAAACGCCCCGGTGAAGCGCTGCTTCACCGGGGCGTTTTTCATCTTATGCGAAAGGAGCTTACTTCACGGTCTCGCCGTTGGCCTTCTTGGCCTCAATCTCCTTCAGGGCGTCCTTGTAGGACAGGTTGACGCGGCCCTTCTCATCGATGTCGGTGACCTTGACCCAGATCATGTCGCCGATGTTCACCACGTCCTCCACCTTATTGACCCGGTGGTTGGCCAGCTTGGAGATGTGGACCATGCCGTCCTTGCCGGGAGCCAGCTCAACGAAGGCACCGAACTGCAGGATGCGGACGACCTTGCCGTAATACAGCGCGCCCACTTCCGGGACGAACACGATGGTGTCGATCATCTTCTTGGCGATCTCGCAGCTGGCGGAGTCGGGGGAGGCAATGTGGATGGTGCCGTCGTCCTCGATGTCGATCTGAGCGCCGGACTCGGCGGTGATCTTCTGGATGACGGAGCCGCCCTTGCCGATGACCTCGCGGATCTTGTCCGGGTCAATCTTCAGGGTGAGCATCTTGGGGGCGTACTTGCTGACCTCGGCACGGGGCTTGCTGATGCAGGGCAGCATGATCTCGTCCAGGATGGCATAGCGGGCGTCGCGGGTGATGTCCAGCGCCTCCTTGATGATGGCGTGGGACAGGCCGTCGTTCTTCAGGTCCATCTGGATGGCAGTAATGCCGGCCTTGGTGCCGGCCACCTTGAAGTCCATCTCGCCGTGGAAGTCCTCCACGCCCTGAATGTCGATGAAGGTGGTGAAGGAGCCGTCGTCGTCCTGAATAAGGCCGCAGGAGATGCCGGCCACGGGGGCCTTGATGGGCACGCCGGCGTCCATCA
>CAYNEH010000124.1:0-5572 GCA_964396195.1 uncultured Oscillospiraceae bacterium | reverse complement strand
GCACCAAGTCCCTCGCCGGACTTCCGGCGAATACGAATCAAAGGCTGCGCCTTTGCAATAAAAAGAGTCCCCGGGATCACTCCCGGGGACTCTTCCTGTTTGCGGTGAAGGGTACTCAGCCCTTCTCAATGTCCATGACGAGATTGACGCGGCGCTCATGCCGGCCGCCCTCGAACTCGGTGGTGAGGAAGGTGTCTACGATGTGCTCGGCCTCAAAGTTGCCGATAAAGCCTCCGGCCAGCGCCAGCATGTTGGCGTTGTTGTGCTGGCGGGTGAGCTGGGCGCTGAGCAGGTCGCGGCACAGGGCGCAGCGGATGCCGTGAACCTTGTTGGCGGCCATGGAGACGCCGATGCCGGTGGTGCACATGACGATACCGCGCTCGCACTCGCCGGAGGCTACCTTTTCTGCGGCGGCCTTGACGAACACGGGGTAGTCACAGCTGTCGGTGGAATAGGTGCCGCAGTCCACGACTTCGTGGCCCTGCGCGGTGAGATAGGACTTGATATGCTCCTTGAGCGCATATGCGCCGTGGTCGCAGCCGAGAGAGATCTTCATGTTATTTTGACTCCTTTTCAGAAATAATAAACAGCTTACAGCGGCCAGCTGGGGAACCAGCGCAGCAGGGCGCTGTTGTACCACAGCGGAGTATAGAGACCGGTGAGGGCGGGGTAGAACACGGCGTACAGCACCACGGCATAGCCGGTGAAGCCGTATACCGCCAGCGCGTACCCTGCCTGGCGGCGCTCCAGCATCCGGTCCATGAGGTAGGCGATGGCGAACACCAGAAACAGGATGGTGGGGAAGTAGTGGTAGGCGAACAGAATCCGCCCGATGGGCAGCCACGGGACGAACTGCGACAGGATGGCGATGAGGATGAACAGGGCCTTGCCGCTCTTTTTCCGGATGGCCTCGATGGCCATGGCGAAGACGGCCAGCAGCCCCGCCCAGGACACCAGCGGATTGTTGAAGGAGGCGAACAGACTCTTGATCCCCTCGGTAGCGGCGTAGTCCAGATCCCGGTAGTACAGGATGGGCCGCCCGTCGAAGATCCACTCGTACCAGTAGGATTCGTAGGGGTGAGGGGTGTGGACGCCGTTGTGGTAGGTGAACATGAACACCTGATTGTCCCACACGATGGTCAGCAGGCTCTTCAGGGTGACGGCGTCACCGGTCTGGGCGGCCTTTGCCGTGGCGTAGGGCAGGTAAGCAGCCACATAGATGCACACCGGGATGACCACGAAGAAAACCACGGACAGGGCGATGGTGCCCGCCACGTGGGCACCGAACCGGGGCAGAGGGGTTGGGTCGCCGGCCTCTGCCCGCTCCTCCGCCAGCTGAGCCCACTCGCGCCCCTTGAAGATGAGTCCCAGCAGCCACAGCAGGGCAAGGCCAACGCCCGCATATACCACGATCCACTTGGAGGCGCAGCCGATGCCCCAGAACAGGCCGCACAGGAACAGGGAGGGGATAGACTTGCGCAGCTTCGTCCCGGCAGGGACGGTGAGCCAGCGGTACATGAAGTAGTAGGACACCAGGATGAAGAACACGCCGTAGGTATCGATGGTGGCGATGCGGGTCTGCACCAGATGCATGAAGTCGAAGGCGAACAGCGCTGTGCCGCACAGTGCCACCGGGGTCTTGCCGAAGAGGTTTTTCAGGAACACGTACAGGATGGGCAGCATCAGCACGCCGAACAGCGTGCCCATAAACCGCCAGCCGAAGGGGTTCATGCCGAAGAGCAGGATGCCCAGCGAGAGGATGAGCTTGCCCAGCGGCGGGTGGGACACCTCGTAGGGATAAACGTTGGACAGATGCTCCAGCGCCGTCCGGGCGTGGTAGATTTCGTCAAAGTAGGAGGAGTTCATATAGGTGGCCTTGGTTGTCCACTCCTGCGGCTCGTCAAAGAGGGCGGAGCCTGCCTCGTCTACATAGGCGGGTGTCAGCGGCGTATCTCCCGACCAGAGGGCCAGCTCACCCAGCCACAGGCCTTCGGTGCGGTCCACCTCGGCGGCGGAGATGCGGAAGAGCTTGGCGGTGATGGTTCCGGTGGGATCCGTATCCTCGGTGCCGTTGTTGTTCAGGTCGATGACCTTCCATTTCAGCAGAGTGTTGTACGCCTGATCCAGCGTAAGGTCGGACCAGTTGGCCCCATCGGCGGAGTATTCCAGCGTATAGGAGCCGGTGCCGATGACGGTGAAGTAGGACACCTTGTCCACTTCAACCGGCTCGCTGAAGGAGAAGGTGATGGAGTCTCCCTGCTGGAAGATGGTGTAGCTCTCGGGGGCATGGGCATCCCCCAGCCGGAAGAAGGCAGTGAAGGCGTATATCACCGTCAGGAGCAGCAGGGGCAGGGCGTCCTTGCGCTCCATGGGGTGCCGCTTGAGGGTGAGAGTCATCCGGCGCGGCTGCTTCTCCGCCATGACGATCCACTCCAGCGAGTTTTTCCGGGGGGCGGACACCTTCCAGAAGTAGACGTAAAAGGCAATGACTGCCGCCAGTGCGGGAATAGCCCATACGCCCGCCGGTTCCATATTGCCGAAGAACCACGACAGACCGTAGACCACGCTGTCCCACGCGCCGGAGAGACGCTCCCCCAGCGTGAGGGCGGACTCCGCGTCAGGGGCGGCGGAAAGCAACAATCGGTACATAGCTGACCTCCAAAATCAGAGTAATACTATTTTACTACGAAACTATCGGAAAGAAAAGCAGTTTATCCGAAAAAAGACCAGAGGCCCGGTTTTGATATGCTCCCCCTATGGAAACAGTGTTTTATTTCACTGTCTCCCGTAGGGGGAGCATATCAGTTCGGGCGCTCTGGCCTTTTGCCTATTCGCTGATTATGGACACGGTGAGCACGTCGCCGTCGGTGACGTTCAGATCGGTCTCCACCAGAATGAGCCACGCGGCCATGTCGCAGGTGCTAACCTCCGGGACGCTGCGGAGAATGTCCACCTGCCAGCCGTCCTCCGTGGGTTCCAGTCCGTTCACCGCGTAGGAGACGGAGCCGCTGCTCTCCGTGAGGGTGACGGCGATGAGCCGGTGCTCCTCAAAAAATTCGTCGCCGTAAGCGGCCAGCGCGTCGCTGTCGATACCGAGACTGTCGGCCAGCGCCGCCAGCGCGTCAACGTCGGACACCAACTGGGCGGCGGGGGCGTCCAGCCCCTCGGACCACTGGACCCGGAGGTAAAGGACGTCGTTCTCCAACGCGGGGGCAACGGACTCCGTGCCGTATTTCGTGGCGGCGTTGGATTCAATGAGCGGGTCTTGCCCGCCGACGCTGTCACCGGCCCCTTCGTCGGGGTCAGCGCTTCCGCCGCTGTACGCCATGAGGGAGTCATCGGGCGCTTCGCCGGTATCGCCGGAGGGGGCGTCCGCGTCGGGCTGCGCGGCCATGCTGTTGGGGGCGGCGTCTGCGCCCGTGCTGCCCATGCGCAGACTGTTCGTCAGGGCGGAACCGCCCCACAGCGCGAGAATCAGACAGGCGGCCAGCGTGCTCCAGCGCCGCCAGTGAGTGATTTTGCCTTTTTTTGCGGCGGGGCGGGGCTGCTCCGGCAGGGCGGAGAGGATGCGCGCGTCCAGCCCGGCGGGAACGTCACAGTCCAGCTGCCGCAGCAGGAGGGACTGGCCGGACAGCTCCTCCATCAGCGCGGCGCACTCGGGGCAGGTATTCAGATGTTCGTCCAGCTCCTTCCGCTCCTCGGCGGAAAGCTCGCCGTCCAGTGCGGCGCTCATGGCTTCCAGTGCCTGTTCACAGGTCATGTCCGGTCACCTCCCTTTGATCCGTCTGTACTGATAGACGAGAGGTAATCGGAAATGTTCCCGCTTTTGCGCAAAAAATTTGCGAGGGACAGCCGGGCCCGGGCAAGGCGGGATTTCACCGTGCCGGAGGACAGGCCCAGCGCCTGCCCGATCTCTTCGTAGGAAAGGCCGCTGACCTCCCGGAGAACCAGCACCTGCCGGTGGTCGTCGCTGAGCCGGGACAGGGCGGCGGACACCGCCTGCCGCAGCTCCTCCCGCTCCAGCACCCGCTGGGGGGAGGGGGTCGGGTCGGCCAGACGGGCAGCAAGGCCGCTGTCCTCATCGTCCAGAGAAGGATCTCTCCGGCGTTTTTTCTCCCGGCGGAGAAAGTCGATGCATACATTGTCCGTGATGCGGTAGAGCCATGTGGAAAAGGAGCTGCCGCCCTGAAAATTGGGCAGGCCCTGCCACGCCTTGATGAAGGCATCCTGGGTCATATCGGCGGCGTCCTCGGTGCTGCCCACCATGCGGAGAGCCTGGTGGTACACCGGTTTTTCATACCGCTGCAAAAGCTGGGCAAAGGCGTCCCGGTCGCCGCTCCGCGCAAGTTCGATCAGCTGTGCTTCTTCCATGGGGCGTCCCGCCCCCTTTCTGTATAGTGCCGCGGGTACGGATTACTTCAGATCCCGCTTGATGCCCGCCGTCACCCGGTAGACGTCGTCGGCGGTCTGAATCTGGCAGATCTGTTCCTTCCAGTAGGAGGCGTAGGGCACGCTCTTGAGATACCACGCATAGTGACGGCGCATTTCGAGACAGGCGATCTTCTCCCCCTTCTGTTCCCGGGCCAGCTCGAACTGCCGCACCGCCGTGTCACACCGCTGGGCAAGGGGCGGAAGCTCCGGAATATCCCGGCCCTCCACGGCGGCGGCACACTGCTGCAGAAGCCACGGGTTGCCGAACACGCCCCGGCCGATCATGGCCATGTCCGCGCCGGTGTAGCGGAGAATGCGCACCGCGTCCCGGGGAGAAAATACGTCACCGTTGGCGATGACCGGGATGGACACAGCTTTTTTTACCTCCCGGATATAGTCCCAGTTGGCGGTGCCGGAGTACATCTGGGTGCGGGTTCGGCCGTGGACGGCCACGGCAGACACCCCCGCGTCCTCCATGCGCTTTGCAAACTCCACGCAGTTGATGGAGCCCTTGTCCCAGCCCAGCCGGAATTTCACGGTGACGGGTTTGCCCGCCGCCCCCCGGACCACGGCGGCGGCGATGCGGGCGGCCTTATCAGGGTCCCGCATGAGGGCGGAGCCGTCCCCGTTCTGGGCCACCTTGGGGACGGGACAGCCCATGTTGATGTCGATGATGTCTGCGCCGGACATCTCAAGCGCCAGCGCCGCGCCCTTTTCCATGCAGACCTCGTCGCTGCCGAAGATCTGGACGGCGGCGGGGTGCTCGTCCGTCCCGAGCTTCAGCAGGGTGGCGGTCTTTTTATCGCCGTAGCACAGGGCCTTGGCGCTGACCATCTCGCTGACGGTGTAGCAGCCGGACAGCTCCCGGCACACGGTGCGGAAGGCAAGGTCAGTGACCCCGGCCATGGGGCCGAGGACAATCTTCGTATTCAGTTCTACGGTGCCGATTTTCAAAATACGTGCTCCTTTTTGGTGATTGTAGTATTTTACCACAACAGGTGACGGGACGCAAGACGGGCTTCCGACAGCGCTTTGGTCTATACTGATCCGGCAGCGAGAGCCGCCCGGGCACAATCGTAAAAAGGAAAGCGCCGGCTCGAAAGAGCCGGCGCTTTCCGCATGGGATGGGGGGGTAAAATAA
>CAYNEH010000123.1:0-5579 GCA_964396195.1 uncultured Oscillospiraceae bacterium | reverse complement strand
GAATGGGGTCGAGAAAAACGTTTCTCTTCTTTCGAAAGAAGAAAAGCGGTTCAAAGGCTCTGCCTTTGACTTACAGCTCTCCCGTAACGCAGAATATCGCCCACTTGGCAATATTCACCGCATGGTCGGCGATACGCTCCAGATACTTCGCGATGATGATGAGATCCACGGCGTTGCCGGAGTGGTCCTCCTGCCGGGCGATGCGCTCGGTCAGCTCCCGCTTGACCTTGACGAACAGGTCGTCCACCACGTCGTCCAGATTGATGACGGCGTGGGCAGTGTTCTCATCCCGGTCGGCAAAGGCGGCGATGGCCTGCCGCACCATCAGCCCCGCCTGACGGCTCATTGTGGCGATGTCCTCGGGCACCTCATTTTCCTTGCCGTCCGCCAGCAGAAGGGCAATCTCGGCGATGTTGGCCGCCTGGTCGCCGATGCGCTGCAGGTCGGTGACCATCTTCATGGCAGAGGAGATGGTACGCAGATCCCGTGCCACCGGCTGCTGCCGCATGAGCAGGGACATGCAGTGGTTTTCAACATCCCGCTCCTGCTGATCCATGGAGGCCGTCAGGTCGATGGTGGCCTTTGCCCCGGCCTCATCCCCGCTGGACAGGGAGGCCGTGACCTGATCGATGGCGTCCCGGGCGGTGCCCGCCATGGCGGTCAGCTCGCGCCCCAGTTCCAGCAGCTCCGCGTCAAATGTTTTTCTCATAATTTGTAACCCCCAATCATCCGAATCGTCCCGTGATGTAATCCTCTGTGCGCTTGTCCTTGGGCACGGAGAACAGTTTCTCTGTGTCATCGTCCTCCACCAGCTCACCGTGGAGGAAGAAGGCACACCGGTCGGAAATACGGGTGGCCTGCTGCATATTGTGGGTCACAATCACTATTGTATAATCTTTTTTCAAATCTGCAATCAAATCTTCGATTTTTGCCGTAGAAATCGGGTCGAGGGCGGAGGTGGCCTCGTCCATGAGCACTACGTCCGGCTCTACCGCCAGTGCCCGGGCGATGCAGATGCGCTGCTGCTGGCCGCCGGACAGGGACAGGGCGGATTTTTTCAGCCGGTCCTTCACCTCGTCCCAGATGGCCGCGCCCCGAAGGGAGCGCTCCACAATCTCATCCAGCTCCTTTTTGCCCCGGATGCCGTGAGTCCGGGGGCCGTAGGCGATGTTGTCGTAAATGGACATGGGGAAGGGGTTTGGCTTCTGGAACACCATGCCCACGTGGCGGCGCAGCCACGTCACGTCCACCTGCGGGTCGTAAATGTTCTGGCCCCGGTACATCACTTCGCCTTCAATGCGCACGCCGGGAACCAGGTCGTTCATCCGGTCCAGCGTCTTGAGGAAGGTGGACTTGCCGCAGCCAGACGGGCCGATGAGGGCGGTGACCTGATGCTCCGGCATGACGAGGGACACGTCCTTCAGGGCGTGGTTCTGGCCATACCAGAGGTTCAGCTTGTTTGTCTCTAAAATCGCGTCCATGGCGTCGTGCTCCTTTAATTCTTCTTGAGTTTCCGGCCCACCAGCATGGCGGACAGGTTGATGATCAGGGTGATGATCATCAGAATGGCGGCGATGGCCAGTGCCACGCGCACATTGGCGTACTCCGTGGCGTAGAGATAGAGGGTTACGCTCAGGGTTCCGGACGGGGAGTGGAGGGCCTTGATGAAGTCGTTGAGGGTGACGCCCATGCCCGCGGTGAACAGCAAGGCGGCGGACTCACCCACGATGCGGCCTATGGCCAGAATGCAGCCGGTGACGATGCCGTCCACGGCGTTGGGCAGCACCACGGTGCGCACCATCCGCCACTTGCCCGCGCCCAGCCCCAGCGCGCCCTCCCGGTAGGTCTGGGGAACGGTCTTGAGGGACTCCTGCGTGGTGCGGACGATGGTGGGCAGGATCATCACCACCAGCGTCAGGCCGCCGGCCAGAATGCCGGTGCCCATGCCGCACAGCTGGACGAACACCAGCATGCCCACAAGACCGAAGATGATGGAGGGGATGCCGGTGAGGGTCTCGGTGGCGAACTCAATAATCGCCACCAGCTTCCGGTTCTCGGCGTACTCCGTCAGGTAGATGGCCGCGCCCACGCCAAGGGGCAGGACGATAATCATGGCCAGGAAAATGATATACAGCGTGTTCAGGATGTTGGGGAAAATACCGTCAGTATTGTTGATATAGCTGCGCTGGCTGGTGAGAAACTCCCAGCTGATGCCGCTCAGCCCACGGTAAAAGACGTAGATGATGAGAAATGCCAGCAGGGCGCAGGTCAGGATGCCGCAGAAGTACAGCAGGGCTTTCAGCCCCCGGTCGTAAATGCGGCGTCTGAGGGAAAGATGTTCCATGGTGTCAGCCCTCCTTCTTCCGCTTGATGAATACGTTCAGGAACACATTGATGAGAATGATGAAGAGAAACAGCACAAGGCCGATGGAGAACAGCGACTGCTTCCACACGGAGTTCACCGGGGCGTAGTTCATCTCGGAGGCGATGGCAGTGGTGAGGAAGCGCACGGGGGTAAACAGGCTGCCGGGCATATTGGACACGTTGCCGGACACCATGATGATGGCCATGGCCTCGCCGATGGCGCGACCCACACCCAGTACGATGGCGGTGGCCACGCCGGAGCGCGCGGCGGGGAGTGACACCCGGAAGATGGTCTCGATGTGGGTGGCGCCCAGCGCAAGGCTGGCCTCCTCGTACTCCTTGGGCACTGCCCGGAGGGAGGTCTCCGCCACGTTGATGATGGACGGCAGGATCATGATGGCCAGCACAATGATGGCGGACAGCAGGTTCGCGCCGGAGGACAGGCCGAAGAGCTTCTGCACCCCGGGCACCAGCACCACCATGCCCACAAGGCCGTACACCACTGACGGGATGCCCGCCAGCAGGGAGACGGCAGTGCGGATGACGGCGGCGCCCTTTTCATTGGCCCCCTTGGCCAGGAACATGGCGGTAAGCACGCCGATGGGCACGCCGATGAGGATGGCGCCGCCGGTACCCGCCAGAGAGGTGAGCACAAAGGGCAGGATGCCGTAAAGCTCCTGCTTGGGAGCCCAGACCTCTCCAGTCAGGAAGGCCGCCGGGCCGATCTCCAGAATGGCGGGCAGTCCGGAGATGATCAGGTAGATGCAGATAAACAGCACGCAGGCCACCGACGCGAAGCCGCACAGGAAGAAGAAGGCGTGGACAATCCACTCCACCGTCTCCCGGGAGAGCCGGGAACCGGACTTGTCCCGGCCGCGGGTTTTGGCCGCCGGGCGGCGCTCCGCCCGATGGCCCGGGCCGCTCATATCAGCGAGAATTTTTTCGTGTTCCATTCCATAAACTCCTTATGATTCAACACCGTAATACGGGTACAGCCCCCGCCCCATAGGGGACGAGGGTGTTTCCCGTGATTCTTTTATCAGGCCTTGGGCACCGCACCGGCGGAGCGGATCAGGTCGGACGCGTCAGCGGACAGGGCCCAGTCGAAGAAGGCCTGGGCAGCGGCGCTCAGCTCCGTACCCTCCTTGGTGACCAGGACGAAGGGGCGCTGGATCTCGTAGGAGCCGTCCAGCACGGTCTCCTCGCTGCACTCGACGCCGTTCACCGTGATGGCCTTGACGCCGTCCTGACCCTCAACAGCGGAGAGGGAGGCGTAGCCGATGGCGTTGGGGTTGTTGCGGACGGACTCGATGACCGCGCCGGTGGAGGTCAGCTCCTGAGACAGCACGCACTTGTCGCTGGTCTTGGTGATGGACTCGAAGCCGTCCCGGGTGCCGGAGCCGGACTCGCGGCCGATGCAGGCGATCTCGCTGTCAGCGCCGCCCAGCTCGGACCAGTTGGTGATCTCGCCGGTGAAGATCTTGGCGATCTGCTCCACGGTCAGGTCGGCCACGGCGTTGTCGCTGTTGACGATGACGGCGATGCCGTCCAGAGCCACGACGGTCTCAACGAGGCCCTGGCTCTTCTCCTCGTCCTTCAGGGCGCGGGAGGAAAGGCCGATGTCGGCGGTGCCGTTCATGGCGGCCTCGATGCCGGCGCCGGAGCCGCCGCCCTCCACGGAGACGGTCACGCCGCTGTGGTCGTTGTTGAACTGCTCGGCCAGGGTGTTCATAACCTTTTCCATAGAGGTGGAGCCCAGCGTCACGACGGTGCCGGACAGGTCGGCGGAGCTGCTGTCGTCAGTGGGAGCGGTGCTGCTGTCGGTGGAAGCGGAGCTGTCGCCGCCGTTATCGGAAGCGGCGGAACTGCTGCTGCTGTCCTTGCTGCCGCAGGCTGCCAGAGACAGGGCCATCACCAGCGCCATCATCAGCGCAATGATTTTTTTCATTTTGATTCTCTCCATTTCATCAGATATCACATTTATTATGTCTGTCCCTTTCTTCAAGGTACGCTATGAGTATACCGGTGAAATGTAAAGTCCGCGCTCAAGGGTTTGTAAAGTCTGTGTAAAACGTAAAATCGGGCGGCCGGGGCATCTTTACATTGTAAAGTGTGGTCCTTTACATTGTAAAAAAGCAGCCCGTGTCCGGAGAATACAGGCTGACGCACACCGTACCTTATTAATGTTTTACGCCGCCCGGCTGTCCGCGGGGCGCTTTTTGCATCCTTCCGGTTCCGTCCGGCGTCGGATGGGCCGCGTTTCCGCTCTTTCAAAAAAAGTACGGAACCGGAATTAGCACTCTTGACATGAGAGTGCTAATTGTTTACAATGAGTTCATGAAAATTCCGAGGGAATGGGTATACTAAAATCAGAAAACAGATGGGGAGCGCAGTTAAAACGGCGAGGCTGTCACGCTTCGCCTGTTCGCGGCGCCCGGCTTCCCTCCGGCCCGGACAAAATCAGATCCGCCATGCGGATCGGCTTTGCCCCCGCTTCGGTCTATCCGGGCTGCTGACGACGGCTCAGCGCTTCTGTAAGGAGTTGAATATTATGAACATGAACCAGTTTACCCAGAAGTCTCTTGAGGCCATTCAGGCCGCCCAGGCTCTGGCGACGGAATACGGCAACCAGCAGATTGAGCAGCCTCATCTGCTGGCCGCTCTGGTGGAGCAGGAAGGTGGGTTTATCCCCCAGCTGCTGACCAACATGGGTGTGACGGTGGACTCCATTCAGGCCGCCGTTCGCAAGGAGGTCTCCAAGCTGCCCAAGGTGTCCGGCTCCGGCCGTGAGGCGGACAAGGTCTATGTCTCTCAGGGGGTGGACAAGGCGCTGAACGCCGCCGAGTCCATTGCCGGCGGGATGAAGGACGAATACGTGTCGGTGGAGCACCTGCTGCTGGCCCTGCTGGACACGGCGGAGAGCCCGCTGAAAAGCCTGTTCCGCACCTATAACATCGACAAGGACCGGGTGATGCAGTCCCTCGCCGCCCTGCGTGGCAACCAGCGGGTCACAAGCGACAACCCGGAGGAAACCTATGAAGCCCTGAAAAAGTACGGCACCGACCTTGTGGAGCGGGCGCGGCAGAACAAGCTGGACCCCGTCATCGGCCGCGACGACGAGATCCGGAACGTCATCCGCATCCTGAGCCGCAAGAGCAAGAACAACCCCGTCCTCATCGGTGAGCCGGGCGTCGGCAAGACGGCCATCGCCGAGG
>CAYNEH010000122.1:0-5601 GCA_964396195.1 uncultured Oscillospiraceae bacterium | reverse complement strand
TCTTTGGCGGTTCGACACCGTTTCTTTTGTACGCAAACAAAAGAAATGGGGTCGAAAAAACCTTCACCGGGTTTCCGGTGATACTCCCGCAACAGCGCCAGCGGAAATAGAACGGCAATGTCTTACTGAAGTAGTCGGCAGAGCTTCTGTGGCATGGCAATGACAAAATTTTGCCAGTCCCCCTTAAGGGGTACACAGGGGATTATCCCCTGTGCGTGCTTTTGGTTCCTTTTCGCACGAGCGAAAAGGAACTCGCCCGCAGGCGAAACCTGCCGCTTCGCGTCCGCAGGACGCAAATTCCTTGCCGGAGCTTCCGGCGAATACGGAAGAATAAGGTGCAAAGGGCTTTGCCCTTTGTTTTACAAAAGTTTTTTGGAGGACACTCTCAATGACAGAGATCATCAGCGTCCGATTCAAATCGGGCGGCAAACAGTACTATTTTGACCCCGCCGGACTTCAGGTGGAAGAGGGGCAGGGCGTCATCGTGGAGACGGGCAAGGGCCTTGAATATGGCACCTGCGTCCGCTCCAACAGCATGGTAGAGGACGAATCGGTGGTTCAGCCCCTCCGCCCGGTGGTTCGGCTGGCCACGGACAAGGACCTTCGCCAGATTGAAGAGAACAAGGCCAAAGAGGGGCGGACCATGAAGCTGGCCCAACAGCAGATTGAGCGCCACGGCCTCGATATGAAGCTCGTCGGCGTGGAGTACAGCTTCGACAGCTCCAAGATCATTTTTTTCTTCACTTCCGACGGCCGCGTGGACTTCCGCGCGCTGGTGAAGGATCTGGCGGGCATGTTCCGCGCCCGCATCGAGCTGCGGCAGATCGGCGTCCGGGACGAGGCCCGGATGCTGGGCGGCCTTGGTATCTGCGGACGGCCCTTCTGCTGTGCCCAGTTCCTGGACGAGTTTCAGCCGGTGTCCATCAAGATGGCCAAGACCCAGAACCTGTCCCTGAACCCCACGAAAATTTCCGGTACCTGCGGGCGGCTTATGTGCTGCCTGAAGTACGAGCAGGACGCCTATGAGGACGCGGTGAAGCGCTGCCCCAAGCAGGACTCCTTTGTGGAGTGCCCGGACGGTGTGGGCTGCATCTGTCAGGTGAACCTGCTCAAGGAGCAGGTGAAAGTCCGGCTGGAGGACTCCAACGAGCAGCCCAAGTGCTACCGCACCAGCGAGATCCGGGTCATCCGCAGCGGCAAGGGCCGACGCCCCGAAGACTATGTGACTCCCCCAAAGGAGGAGCTGGAGAAGCTTCGTTACATCCCCCCGAAGGAGGAGCACCCCGCCGGCCGCCTGAGCGGCGGGCGGAGCATTGACGAGGTGCTGGAGCAGTACATGGGCAGCTCCGCCGCCCACGCGCAGGAACAGCCCGACGAGCAGAAGAAATCCAGCCGCAGCCGCCACCACCGCAGCGGCAAGGGCGGAAAGCGTCCCGAAGGGCAGCCCCCTCAGACCGGCGAGAGCCGTCAGGGCGCCCGTGAGGAACGGCCGGAGCAGCCCCGTCCCGTCCGTGAGAGCCGGGACGGGCAGCAGCAGCGCGGCAGCCGCCGACCCCAGCAGGGTCAGCAGGGCCAGAAGGAGCAGCAGCCACGGCAGGAGCAGCGCCGGGAGGACCGCCGTTCCTCAAAGGCGGCTCCGGAGGAGCGCCAGCCCCGCCGGGAGCAGCCCCGTTCTCAGAACCCCGCCTCCGAGGGCGAGGGCGGCGAGAAGAAGAGCGGCGAGAACCGTAAACGCCGCTACCGTCCCCACCACCGCCGCCCGAAAAAGCCCGGCGAGGGCGGCGTGCCCGCCGGCGGAGGGGAATAAACGATTGACTCGTCGAAAAAGGCAAAGCCTTTTCCGACGGAAGGATCACGCCCCGCCGCAGCGCACGAAATGTCCGCTATCAGCAGCCATTTCGCACGTTTGCGGGGCGAGAAGTGTTTTCTGCCACGCACATGTCGCGGCAGAAAACAGATCATATTTCTTTCGCCGCTGCGGCGGCGAAACTCTGCGAGGCTTTTATTGCAGGCCACGCGAATTACAAATCAAAATGAAAAAATTCCCCCGCTCACTTGAGCGGGGGAATTTTATTTTTTATGTACTTCAGGTGATCTCGTAGTCCTTGCCGAACTGGAGATCCTCAAACCGGCGGGTGGCGTCCATGTCCAGCTCCTCCCCGGCGGCGACAGACGCTTCCTTGCCCGGATCCTTCACGGGATCGGGGATGGTCAGGTTGGCGAAGGGATTGGCCGCGGGGGCGCTCTCCTCCTTAGCAGGCGGCGTGACGCCGGCGGTCAGCTCGCCCAGACGGGCCAGATAGTCCAATGCGCCCTGATGGGCCTCGGTGACTTCCTGCACATAGGCGGCGGTGGCCTCCTTGGCCTTCTGGAGCCGGAACTCCTCGTCCCGGATCTGCTGCTGAAGCTCGTCCACCCGGCCCTTGGCGGCGGCCTCGGCGTCGTGGACCAGCTCGGCCTTCTTCTTTTCCGCGTCGCTGACCATGGCCTCGGCCATCTGCTGGGCGGCGAGGAGGGTCTTGCGCATGGCGGTGTCGGTGGCGCGGTACTCCTCCACCGTGTCGGACAGCACCTTCAGCTTGTTCTTGAGAATGGCGTTATCGTTGTAGAGTGCGGTGTAGTCCTCCGTGAGCTCGTCGAGAAACTCGTCCACCATCGCCATATTGTAGCCGCCCAGCGTCGCCTTTGCAAAGGCGTGGCTGGCTACTTCCTGCGGAGTCAGCATAACTCAATATCCCCTTTCCGCTCAGAAATACAGCCCGTTGTTTTCCAGCTCGTCAATGAGGTCACCTAAAATCTCCACGTTGTACGGCGTAATGATGTAGGTGGACAGCGCGACCTTCTTGATGGTGCCCTCGTTGGCGTAAGCTACGCCGGACAGGAAGTCGATAAGACGGCGGGCAATGTTCTTGTCGGTCTGCTCCAGATTCAGCACCACGGTGCGTTTGTCGCGCAGATGGTCGGCGATCTCGGAGGCGTTCTCGAACCGCTCTGGCTTCACCAGCACCACCTGAAGCTGGGTGGTGGTGTGGATGTTGACCACTTTGTTGCTGCGGCGCTCAGGCTGCTCCCGTACGGTCTCCTTGGGGGAGACGGGGGTGAAATCGTCTTCAAACTGCTCATCTTCCTCGTCCTCATAAGGCCGGGCAAGGCGCTTAAGTTCGTCAATAAAACTCATTTGGGTTGGCCCCTTTCCTTAAAGGTGTTCCGCCGTGGGATGGAGCGGGGGGCGCGGCCCGAACAGGGCGGTGCCCAGCCGGACAAAATCTGCACCCTCGGTTACGGCGTCCTCATAGTCGCCGCTCATTCCCATGGATAACCACAAGTTATCTGCTTTATTATCGCCCATTTCCAAACTTATGTCAACAGCAAGACGGCGCAATTTTGCAAAAAAAGGCCGATTTTCTCCGGGTTTTTCCGCCGCCGGCGGGATGCACATCAGCCCCCGGAGCCGGACGTGCTCCAGCTCCGCCGCCAGACGGGCGGCGGGCAGAGCCTCCTCCGGCGCAAAGCCGGATTTGCTCTCCTCCCCGGCCAGATTGATCTCCAGCAGGATATCCTGACAGATGCCAAGCTTTTCCGCCTGCCTGTTGATGGCGAGCAGCAGCTTTTCCGACGAGACGGAGTGGATGAGGGCCACATGGCCCACCACGTACTTCACCTTGTTGGTCTGCAGGTGGCCGATGAAGTGGACGGCTGCGCCGTCGTAGGCGTTGGCGGCCAGATGGGCCGTCAGCTCCTGCACCCGGTTCTCGCCGCACACCGTCACCCCTGCGGCGATGGCCTGCCGGATGGTGTCGTCAGACTGGGTCTTGGTGGCGGCCACCAGCGTGATTTTTTCCGTGTCACGTCCCGCCGCCATGGCCGCCCGTTGGATCCTTTCTCGGACCCGGGCCAGATTTTCCGCGATGCCGCTCATCGGACCACCTTCCCGTCGTAAATGCCGGTGGAGTTGACGATGACATCGTCCCCCGCCCGGAGCCGCCGGGCGGCGGAGCTGTCGACGGGCTCCACCAGATAAAAATTGTCGTCGGTATAGAGGACGTTGACCTCCTGAAATTCCGCCTGGGTGCCCACCACCGTATAAACGCCGGTGCGCTGCACCTCGGTCTCAAGACCGGTCTCCTTGTCGGTGACGGTCTCGGTGACTACCCGGAGGGCCTGCCGGGGAACCCGGATGCCATCCAGCTGCTGGGTGATGATGTCCACCGTCTGCACCCGGAGCAGCGTGGTGTCCGCCAGTTCTGTCCGGGCGGAGAACAGGACGGCCACCTTGCCGTCCTCCTTGTCACTGATGTGCTCCGCCGTCATGGATACGCTGCCGAACCAGTCGTGGGAGAAGGAAACGGTGTATTCCTTTCCCTCCACAAGGCTCTTGGCGTCTTCCTCGGGAAACACGGCGGCGAAGTACCACGTGGAGTCGGTGATGAGCTTGCCCACCGCCCCGGCGGGGGCGGACACATCCTGCCGGATCAGGTCACTGAGCTGGGAGGGGGTCATGGCCAGAGCAGAGTCCGGGGTGATGAGAGTTTCGTACCCGTCGGTCACGCCGGAGAACACGCCGGACACCGGCGCGGACAGCGTGGTGGATACCCGGCTCAGAGAGGACTGAAGCTCGGTGAGCTGAGCCTGCTTTTCCGCGATGAGGGCGTACATGCTCTCGGCGGCGCCGCTGTCCCCGTATGTAAAGTCCCGTTTGAACACCATGGTGCGCAGGTTGAGGGCGGAGTCCTCCAGCGTGGACAGATCGCCGGAGGCGGACAGTGCCCGTAGGTTTGTAATGGATTGAAGGACGGATGCGTCCAGCTTGGCGGTGTCCGCCCCGCCGGTGCCGGCGGACAGGGCGTAAGACAGCTGCTCCAGCTCGGCGGACAGGGTTTTGACGGACTGCCGGGTGTCAAGGCCGGAGGAATCGCTGTAGAGGATGGCAACCGTCTCCCCGGCGGCAACCTTCTCCCCCTCCGACGGCACCAGATCCACGTAGCTGCCGGTGCCGGACAGTACCGTTTCCTCCCGGACAACCACGCCGGTGACGGAGGTGCCAACGTCGATGGACGCGGCGTAGGCCGGGGTGGTGGTGACGCCCCCCTGCCAGCTCCGGGCGATGTAAAAGCCCAGATAGGCGAGGATGCCGACCACCAGAATGGCCATCATGATCTTTGTCGTGCGGGTGCTCTGCTTCATGGGTCGTCCCTTTCTCTGCTCCGGCGGCGGAGCTTACGTGCCCGCGCCGGTTAACATAAGTATACACCCCTTCTCTTTGTCGGACAAGGGGTTTTGTCCGTGAGTGCAGCTATTGTAAACCGGCTTGCCGGGCGAGATCTGTCGAATACGCGACGGCGGCGGAAAAATCCGGAGTTTTTTCCCACTCAATCCAGTGGGCGGCCTTATTCCGACGGAACCATGTGAGCTGCCGCTTGGCGTACTGCCGGGAGCGAAGCTTGACCTCCTCCGCCCCTTCACTGACCGGGCGGCCCTCCGCGATGGCGGCGGCCAGCTCCTTGTAGCCGATGGCCTGCATGGCGGTGCAGTCCGGCGGGACGCCATCGGCCAGCAGCTGACGGATCTCGCGTTCCAGCCCCTGCTCCATCATCACGTCTA
>CAYNEH010000121.1:0-5718 GCA_964396195.1 uncultured Oscillospiraceae bacterium | reverse complement strand
ATCTGCTCCATGGTGAGCTTCATGCGCCGGATGTGGTTGTAGCAGTTGAAGCCGCAGTACACACAGTAATTTTCGCAGTAGTTGGCGATGTAGAGGGGCGTGAAGAGATACACCGTGTTGCCGAAGTGGCGGCTGGTCTCCATCCGGGCGCGCTGGGCCATTTCCTCCAGGAAGGGCTCCGCCGCCGGGGACAGGAGGGCCTTGAAGTCCTCCAGCGTGCAGGTCTCGTGCTCCAGCGCCGCCCGCACATCCCGGGCAGTGTAGGCGGAATAATCGTAGCCGTTCACCTGCTCCATGACCTTCCGGCAGATGTCTGATTCGATCTGCTCCATGCCGGGCAGGTACTCCATGGGGTCTTTGCGGCTGGAGGGGTCGTTTTCCAGGCGGTGCTTCTTCGCCAGCGCCGCTTCCGACAGGTACTCAGAGTCCACAAGGAACTGGTTTTCCATGTGTACCGCCCCCTTAGTCCCGCAGGAAGCCCGTCAGCGGGTCGGAGGCGGAGGCCCCCCGGGTCAGCACCCGGCCCAGGCCGGAGAGGTAGGCCTTCCGGCCCGCCTCGATGGCCTGACGGAATGCCGCCGCCATCAGGGGCAGATCCCCCGCAGTGGCCAGCGCCGTGTTGGCCATGATGGCCGCAGCGCCCATCTCCATGGCCTCGCAGGCCTGAGAGGGGCGGCCGATGCCCGCGTCCACGATAACGGGCAGGTCGATCTCGTCAATGAGGATCTGGATGAAATCTTTTGTGGCGAGGCCCTTGTTGGAACCGATGGGTGCGGCCAGCGGCATGACGGCCGCCGCCCCGGCGTTGGCAAGGTCCCGGGCGGTGTTCAGATCGGGGTACATATACGGCATGACCACAAAACCCTCCCGGGCCAGCGTCTCCGTGGCGCGGATGGTCTCCTGATTGTCGGGCAGCAGATACTTGGAGTCCCGCATAATTTCAATCTTCACGAAATCGCCGCAGCCCAGCTCCCGGGCCAGCCGGGCGATGCGCACCGCCTCCTCGGCGTTCCGGGCGCCGGAGGTGTTGGGCAGGAGTGTCACGCCCTCGGGAATGTAGTCGAGGATGTTCTCCTGCTCCCGGGTGTTGGCCCGGCGAACTGCCAGCGTGATGATCTCCGCCCCGGCGTCCCGCACCGCGGCCTCGATGAGCTTCAGCGAATACTTGCCGGAGCCGAGAATGAAGCGGGAGGAAAATTCGTGCCCGCCGATTACCAGTTTATCCTGATCTGTCGTCATATCAAAATACCTCTTTCCGTAAAATCAAAATCATCGTCAGGGCTCCGTCTCACCGGTCAGCAGACGGATAATCATATGGGCCTCATGGGCGGCGCACACCAGCACCCGGGAAGACACCAGCCCGCTCCCGTCGTCCGCGTCCGACGTGCCGTCGCCGCAGAGATAGAACCGCTTCGTCACCCGGCGGGTGGAGATGCGGTTGGCCGAGTCAAATCCGGCCATGCCCGACGCCGCCACCAGGTATTTGTCCGGAAACCGCTCCAGCACACCGTTGACCAGCATGGCCTTGGCCTCCGGCCGGTCGAAGGCCTCGCAGATTACGTCCGCGCCCGCCAGAAGGGACGCGAAATTTCCCTCCGTGATGCGCTCCGCGTGGGTCTCAAGCTCCGTATAGGGCGCGATGGCCCGGAGGTTTTCCGCCAGCGCTGACGCCTTCAGTTCGCCCACCTGACGGGCGAGGTACTGCTGACGGTTCAGGTTGGATACATCTACACGGTCGAAGTCGATGAGGATGAGATGCCCCACCCCCGCCCGGGCCAGCGCGATGGCCACGTTGGAGCCAAGGCCGCCGAGGCCGCAGACAGCCACCGTAGCGGCGCACAGCTTCTGCTGGCGCTCCGCCCCTTGCTTTTCCGTCAGCGCCCGCAGGAATTCTTCTTTCGTGGGGGTTGCGCACATATCAGCCGCCCCCAACGAAGCTGACCACTTCCACGCAGTCGCCGTCGGCAAGAACGGTCTCGCCGTAGCGCGACCGCGGCACGATGTCGCCGTTGCGCTCCACCGCCACCCGGGCCGTGTCGCAGTTCAGCTCTGCCAGGCACTCCGCCACGGTCTTGCCCGACGCGTCCAGTTCTTTGCCGTTGATCTTTACCATCAGACATTCCTCCTTACAAGAAAAGCGGAAGGCCACCCGTTGGTTTCCTTCCGCTTGCAAGCGTCTCTTCCCTACGTTGGCATTATCCAAATCAGGTTTCCGGGTCGAAGGTCATACCTTCCTCTCAGCCTGTCCGGTCCTGAGACCTCAAGCTCCCCATCTTCAATTTTGTTTCATAGTACACCATGCGCCGTCTGCTGTCAATCACTCTTGTCTCACATTTTCAGCCTATTTCCCCGCCTGAATACGCAACAAATCCCGTGCCGGCTGTTTTCACCCAAAATCAGGGCTTTTGCGTGAAAACCGACTGCATTGCAGCTACCGCACTCAAAAACCGGCCGGACGGAAAAACGCGGGCCGCCCCGGCCGCGCATACGCGCGGTCGGGGCGGCCTCAGATTTCTCTCTCTCTCTTACCAGCTTGCCAGCTTGCGGCCCAGCTCCCGGCAGTTGTCTTTGGCGTCGTCGTCAGGGGCGTCGTTGCAGATAAGGCCCTCTTCGTCGTAGAGGTCGGCGCCGTCGGCGGTGCAGCGCTCGCACCACTCCCGCATCCACTGGCCGTCACCCCAGCCGTAGGAACCGAACAGGGCGATTTTCCTGCCGCTGAGGGCGGACTCCAGCGGATAGCCCAGAAAGAGGCCGATCTCATGGGGAAAGTCCTCCGCAAGACATAGCCGCCGTGCCAGCTGCCGCAGCAAATCACGGGCCGATTCGGCGATGTCGTAGCCCTCCGCCGCCAGAAATTCCCGCAGCGCGCTCCCGGACAGCACCCGCTCCAGCGCACCGGGCCGGTACAGGTACACCAGATACGCCCCGCTCCGGCGGCAGCCCTTCAGGATGATGAGTTCCAGCCCGCGGCAGCGCAGCGCATCCCGCCACAGGCTGAACTGAGGAATAAAGCTCTGCGGCTCCTCCGGGCGGTAGCGGAACAGGCTTGCCGGCTTCAGCCCTGCCAGGGTGGGAGAGCAGTGTTCAATGATGGCAGCTTCCAGAGTCATGGGTTTCGCCTCCAGTAGTTAGCTATCGCTAACTCGTGCTCAAAAAATAGCGGCCGCCTGTGCCCCCTGTCCGGCCCGGAACACAGCCCGACGGGAATCGGTCAACGGCCCTTGCGAGTTAGCTATAACTAACTTCTGCTGTATCATACACGATTTCGCTTCTCCTGTCAAGCTTCATTTCCGTATTTTCCCGGAAATGACGCCCAGCAGCAGTTCATAATAAAATAGCGGACCGCCAAAACTGGCGGTCCGCTTTGAAAATTCATTTCGTCTCATCAGGCTTCGTGTCAAACGCTTCTGCCACGCTGACCAGCAGCTCCCGGATGTTCAGGTGCTGGGGACAGATCTGCTCGCACTTGCCGCACTTGATGCAGTCGGACGCCTTGCCGTTATTGGCGGTACTCAGCTCGTAATAGTAGTCCGAGTTCCAGTCGCTGAACACCTGCCTTGCGTTCATGCAGGCAAACAGGCTGGGAATGTCGATATGGACCGGGCAGCCGTCAGTGCAGTACCGGCAGGCGGTACAGGGAATGCGGTTTTCCCGGATGACGATATCCCGAACCTTGCCCACCGCCGTAAACTCCTCCTCCGTCAGTGGCTTGAAGTCCTGCATATAGCTGAGGTTGTCCTCCAGCTGCTCCATGGTACTCATGCCGGACAGTACCATTTTGATTCCCTCGAAGCTGGCGGCGTACCGGACGGCGTAGCTGGCGGGGCTGCCGCCGCGGAGTTCGTCCAGCACCCTGATTGCCGACTCCGGGAGCTTGACCAGCTGGCCGCCCTTCACCGGCTCCATGACGATGATGGGTTTGTTGTGCTTCCGGCATACCTCGTAGCACTGGCGGCCCTCCACCGACGGGTTTTCATAGTCCAGATAATTGAACTGGATCTGTACCGTTTCAATCTGGGGGTACTCGGTGAGGATCTGATCCAGCACCTCCGGCTTGTCGTGGAAGGACAGGCCCACATGCCGGATCTTGCCCTCCTCCTTCAGGGCGAAGGCCGTCTCGTAGGCCCGGCACTGCTTGAACTTTTCAAACACCTTGGCCCCCTGAGAATGCATGAGGTAAATGTCAAAAAAGTCCACGCCGCAGGCTTCCAGCTGCGTTTCAAACAGTGGGCGGATGTCCATCTCCGTCTGGAAGCAGGAGCCGGACAGCTTGTTCACCAGTACGTAGCTCTCCCGGGGATAGCGGCTGGTCAGGCATTCCCGCAGCGCCGTCTCGCTCTTGCCGGAGTGGTAGACGTGGGCGGTGTCGAAATAATTGAACCCCCGGGCCATGAACAGATCCACCATCTTCTGCGTCTCTTCCAGATCCACCTCGCCGTCCTTCTGGGGCAGGCGCATGAAGCCGAAACCGAAATTTTTCTTTGCGTTTTCAAAGGGGTCTCCCATAATGCTGTTCCTCCCATTCTGCATTTCTGTGTCATCTGTGTACAGGATACCACTTCAAGTATACTTCAAGTCAAGTGTGAATTCATTTATCGATTCATCTTTACCGAATTTTAATCTTTTCTTTATTGTCAGACTCCGCCATTGTGCGTATAGTGTAGACAGCAAACAAATCGCTGCATTCCCGGGCGCTTTGCCGCCCGGAACGGGAGCAAGGGAGAGAATATTATGCTGCACATCGACCATCTGACTAAGGTCTACGGAGAGAAAAAGGCCGTGGATGACCTGACGCTCCACATCGCCCCCGGCGAAGTCTACGGCTTTATCGGCCACAACGGAGCGGGCAAGACCACCACGCTGAAATCTGTCGCAGGCATCCTGCAATTCGACTCCGGTGAGATTACCATCGGCGGAAAGTCCATCAAAACCAACCCGCTGGGCTGCAAGAAGCAGCTGGCCTACATTCCGGACAACCCGGATCTGTACGAGTTCATGACGGGCATCAAGTATCTGAACTTCATCGCAGATGTCTTCGGTGTCAGCGCGGAGGACCGGCAGGCCCGCATCCGGAAGTACGCCGATATTTTCGAGCTCACCGGCGACCTTGCCCAGCCTATCGCCGCCTATTCCCACGGCATGAAGCAGAAGCTGGCCATTATCTCGGCGTGGCTCCATGAGCCGAAGCTCATCATCATGGACGAACCCTTTGTGGGTCTCGACCCCAAGGCCGCCCACATCCTCAAGGGTATGATGCGGGAGCTGTGCGACAACGGCGGAGCAATTTTTTTCTCCACCCACGTGCTGGAGGTGGCGGAAAAGCTGTGCGACAAGGTGGCTATCATCAAGGGCGGCCGTCTCATCCGCTCGGGCACCATGGAGGAGGTCCGGGGCGATGAGTCCCTTGAGTCCGTGTTTCTGGAACTGGAGGGAGAGACATGCTGAAAGCCCTCATCCGCAAGCAGATGGCCGAGATCTTCCGGAGCTATTTCTACAACGCAAAGAAGAACAAGGCCCGCTCCAGGAGGACAACCGTCGGCTTTATCGTTATGTACGTCCTGCTCATGGTCGTGGTGCTTGGCGGGATGTTCACCGGCCTGTCCGTCCTGCTGTGCGGCCCCTTCCTGTCCGCCGGGGTGGGCTGGCTGTACTTCGCCCTCATGGGTCTGCTGGCCGTGGCGCTGGGGGCCTTCGGCAGCATATTCAACACCTATTCCG
>CAYNEH010000120.1:0-5768 GCA_964396195.1 uncultured Oscillospiraceae bacterium | reverse complement strand
GGCCACCAGCCCGCTGGTGGTGCTGCGTCTTTTGAAGGACAAAACCATGTATGGGTATGAAATATCCCAGACCATGAAAAAGAAAAGCGGCGGCCGCTTCACCATGGCCGTGTTATACCCCGTTCTGTACCGTCTGGAGGAACAGGGCTATATCGTGGTGGAGCGGACGGAGGTCATCAACAACCGCGCCCGCAGCTACTATGCCATTACCGAGGATGGCCTGAAGTACCTTGTCCGGTCGCTGGAAGAGTACAATGAGATCCAGTCGGCGTTTCAGGCGATCATGGAGGAGGACTGACCCCATGCGAGATTCCCGTAAGATCTATCTCAAGCAGGTGGCCCGGCGGCTACACTGTTCCGCGCAGGAGCGTAATGAACTGCTTGCCGGGCTGGAAACCGAAATGGCGGAATGCTGTCCCGGCGCCGCTGGATTGTCCATTGAGGTGCTCACCAGCCGCTTCGGCGCTCCGGCGGATGTAGCCGCAGAACTTCAACAGGCCGTCCCGGAAGAAAATGCTCTGCAATATAGACGGCAAAAGCGGCTCGTGACCCGAATCATTCTCGGAATCTGCCTGATTGCCGCGATATTCAGCCTTGGGTTTGCGGTACATACGGCAAACCACGATGTCCACTACATTGATACCCAAGTTTTTTACGATTGATTTTAAGCGAGGTGCTCATTATGAAATGCAAATCTCTTCTTTCGTCTATTCTTGTTCTGACGTTGGTGTTTTCTCTGTGCGCATTGCCTGCGGCAGCCATTACTCCGGAAAATTCCGTTTATGAAGTCACGTATTTTGAAGATGGTTCCTACCTGACTACGGAAGTTGTGACCTATGCATCTACCCGGGCCGCTTCCACACGTTCCGGGCACAAGACGGCTACCTACTCCAATGCATCCGGCGTAACTCTGTGGACGTTTACCGTCTACGGAACTTTCACTTACAACGGAACCACTTCTTCTGCTACTAAAGCATCTTATGGATTCAACATTTCCGATTCCAACTGGAGCCTGAAAAGTGCCAACGCCTATTGCTCCGGCAATCAGGCAATTGCGGAAGGCACTTTCTCCGGCGGCATTTTTACAACACGAAATACTTCTGTAGGACTCTCCTGTTCCCCCAGCGGCGTACTGTCTTGAATACAAGAAAACCCCCGGAGCGGCGCTCCGGGGGTTTTTCATACCTTTTCTCAATCCAGCTTCAGATCTCCATCCTTGATCCAGCCCAGCTTCCGGCAGGGGATGCCGATGAGCCACGTGAGGACGGCGGGCAGCACAAAGCAGATGAGGATCAGCGCCAGCCAGTCCATGCCGGTGATGGCGGCCTTGGCCCCGCTGGCCACGTCGGCCACCCAGCCGGAGTACACGCCGATGGGGCCGACCATGCCGCAGGTGCCCATGCCGGAGGCCACGGCGGAGGCGGGGTCGTTCATCTCCAGATGGAACACGCAGGTGGCCAGCGGGCCGGTAATGGCCGAGGCCGCCGTGGCGGGGATCCAGATCCGGGGGTTGCGGACGATGTTGCCCATCTGGAGCATGGAGGTGCCCAGCCCCTGACTGACCAGACCGCCCCAGCGGTTCTCCCGGAAGGACAGCACGGCGAAGCCCACCATCTGGGCGCAGCAGCCCGCCACCGCCGCGCCGCCCGCAAGGCCGGTAAGCCCGATGGCGGCGCAGATGGCCGCGGAGGAGATGGGCAGCGTCAGCGCCACACCGATGACCACGCTCACCAGAATACCCATCCAGAAGGGCTGGAGCACCGTGGCCCACTTGACGAAGTCGCCCACGGCGGAGGCAGCGGTGCCGATGGCCGGGGCCCACCATGCCGACAGGCCCACACCCACCAGAATGGTCACCAGCGGCGTCACGAGGATGTCAACCTTCGTCTCCTTGGACACCGCCTTGCCCAGCTCGGCGGCGATGATGGCAATGAACAGCACGGCCAGCGGGCCGCCCGCGCCCTTGCTGCCGTCCAGCGTGGTGCTGCCCAGCGCGTTGGCTGCATAGCCCACCGTGGCCAGTGAGAACAGCACCAGCGGCGGGGCCTGAAGGGCGTAGCCGATGGCCACGGCCATGGCCGCGCCGCTCATGGCGGAGGCGTAGCCGCCCACCGTCACCAGAAAGTCAATGTGGAGCTGGGTGCCCAGCGTGTTCAGAATCGTGCCGATGAGCAGCGAGCAGAACAGGCCCTGCGCCATGGCCCCCAGCGCGTCAATGCCGTACCGCTTGCTGGATATGACAATGTTTTTCCGTTTGAGGAACTCCTTTACCTTTCCCATGGGGATCACCTGTTTTCCAAAGCGTCCGCCCGGCCCGCCGGGCAGCAAAATAGTCCGCACATAGTGTCAAGACACCTGTACGGACTATTATAGCGGCACATTTGAAATTGTCAATGAAAACTTGCGGTTACTCCAGCAGATAGCCCGCAGCCCGCAGCTCCGCCGTCACCCGGCCGAAAGCACTCTCGTCCGGGCAGCGAAGGGTGTGCAGGTGGATGCCGCCGGTGAGATCGGACAGGGGCTTGCACCCGCCCTCCGATACTTTCCGTATAAATTCCGCCACATCATACCGGCTGGACAGCATCAGCTGACCCATTAGCTGGCCGTACACCGAGTGCTCCACGATGACGTTTTCCACCGTACAGCCGTTGTCCACCATAATTTCCAGCTCCCGGGCCATCTCCTCCGGTGTGTGGCGGCAGGCTACGGTGAACCGGTGCCCCTCCGGCGGGCGCTCCAGCACGTAGCCCCGGGGGGTAGCGGTGATATGGGCGCCCCCCGCCCGGAGCAGGGCCACGTCCCCCACGATAATCTGGCGGCTGACCGACAGCTCCCCGGCCAGAACGGTGGCAGACACCGGCGCGGCCCCCTCTTCCAGGCGACCCATGATGTATTTTCTGCGCTGCTGTGCGTTCATGCAATCAACTCCCGTTGCCTTTGCTGGCTTGAGTATACCATGCCGTATCTGACATGACAAGTGCCCGGCACCGATTTTACAGCGGCCGCACCGTCCCGGAGGACACCCGACGGATCCGGCCGTCGTCCCCGGCGATGCGCAGGGAAAAATCGTCCTCCACCTGCTCCGCAATCCCGGTCAGCGTTGCCCCGCTCTCCTCAAAGGACACCCGGCGGCCCAGCGTCATGCAGTGGGCGCGGTAGTCCGCCAGATAGTCCGCCTTTTTGCGGGGAAAGTCACGGTACAGCGCCTCAAATGCATTCAGGATACTCACCGTCAGGGCGTTTCGCTCCGCCTCGTACCCCGCCATGGCGAGGGATGCGGCAATGCCGTCCAGCCCGGCGGCTTTGAAGCCCTCCGCCGTCTGAGCCACATTGATGCCCACGCCCACCACCACGTAGTCCGGCTCGCCGCTCTCCCCCAGAAGGGACAGCTCGGTGAGGATGCCCACCAGCTTGCCGCCGCCCAGATAGAGGTCATTCATCCACTTGATGTCCGTGTGCGCGCCGCAGGCGGCCTCGATGCCCCGGCGCACCGCCACCGCCGCCCAGCCCGTGAGGGTGAACAGCTCGCTCAGCGGCACCCGGGGCCGCAGCAGGATGGACAGGTACAGCCCGCCGGGAGGTGACAGAAACGACCGCCCCCGGGTGCCCCGGCCGCCGGTCTGCTCCTCCGCCAACAGGACGGTGCCCTCCGGTGCGCCCTGTGCCGCCATAGCCTTGAGTTGGGTGTTGGTGGAATCCACCAGGCGTCTGGTCTCCACCCTTCCGGCAAACAGGCTCCCTGCCGGGAGCTTTCCGGAGATATACGCGCCGGAAAGCATGGGCGGCGGCCCGGACAGCCGGTATCCCTGCCGGGGGGCGGAGTCGATGGCCCAGCCCTCCTCCCGGAGGGCGGTGATGCCCTTCCAAATCGCCGCCCGGGTGACGCCCAGCGCCCGGCTGACCTCCTCGCCGGACAGCCAGCCCTCCGCCCGGGCCAGCAGCTCGATGATCTGCCCGCAGTCCATTGCAGCCCCTCCTGTTTTGTAAACGTTTCCGCCGATTCTGTTGACTTTTTTCTGCAAAAACCGCCCGGAGCACTCCCGCCCCGGGCAGTTCTTTATTCATTCAGGTCGGCGCTGTCGATGAGCCGGAAAGCAAGCTCCACCTGCTCACCGTCCCGGAGGACGGTACAGTGGAGGACGCCGCCCACGCCCACCTCATTGAGCACCCGCTTGAGGGCGTACACGGAGCCAACGGTCTTGCCCTCGGCCACCACGATGATGTCGTCCACACTGAGTCCCGCTTCCGCCGCCGGGGTGTCCGGCTCCACCGTGCGGATCAAAATTCCTTCCATGCCGTCCGCCTTTACGGCGTAGCAAGTGATGCCGATGGTGGGCCGCCAGCTCTCGCCGGTATCCAGAATGTGGTTGATGAAGGGCCGCACATCGGAAATCGGAATGGCGAGGCCCAGCCCCTCGATGAGGGTTCCGTCAGTCTCGCCGGTAATCTTGGCCACGGTAATGCCAACCACCTGCCCCTTGTCGTTGACCAGTGCGCCGCCGGAGTTGCCGGAATTCAGGGCGGCGGAGGTCTGGATGAGGGTCATGGTCTTGCCGTCCACCGTCACCTCCCGGGCCAACGAGGAAATAATACCGTCGGTCATGGTGCCGTATAGGTAGCCCATGGGGTTGCCGATGGCGTAGGCCGGGTCACCCACGGACAGGTCATCCGAATCTCCGAAGCGGGCGGCGGTCAGCCCCTCCGCTTCGATCTTGAGCACGGCGATGTCCAGCTCCTCGTCATAGCCCACCAGCGCCGCATCATAGCTGGAGCCGTCCTCCAGCAGCATAACGGACAGCGCCGAGCCGCCCTTGATGACATGGTAGTTGGTGAGAATATAGCCGTCCGCCCGCATGATGACACCGGAGCCCATGCCGTAGCCGGAGCCGTCAATCTGCTCCGCCGCCACCGCCACCACGGAGGGCAGCACCTGCCGGTATATCTCCTGGGCGCTGAGCTTCGACGCGGGAACCTCGTCCAGCTCCAGCGTCACGCCCAAGCCCACCTCAGCCCGGGGCAGCTCCGGCAGAGCCGACTCCGTGTCATCGATGTCGTCTGTCGTGACCTCCCGGCTCTCGTCCGGCTCACTGTCCGCAAGCCAGCGGTTCAGCACGTACTCCGTGCCAAACCAGCCGCCCGCCGCCAGCCCGGCCACGAGGGCCAGAAGCAGCAGGCACACCAGAATATTTTTCAAAATCCGCGGCTTTTTCCGCCGGGGCGGCTCCGCCCCGCCTGCAGGGCCAGGCTCTGGCCCGCCCGGCCAGCGGTAGGCAAGATAATTGTCCATGAGCGGGCCTCCTTTCCATGGGGTCTGCGCCACGTATCGCTTATGCCCTTGTCAGCGTGAACGTAAACTTCGTCACTCCGTCCTCGCTGGTGCAGGTAATGTTTTCCTTGTGGCTGTTGAGAATGGTCTTGACGATATACAGGCCGAGGCCCACGCCGTCCCGATCCACGCTGCGGGAGTGATCCGTCTTGTGGAACCGGTCGAAAATGAGGCTCGTCTCCTCCGGCGGGATGGTGTCACCCTCGTTGCTGATGGCAATATACGCCTTCGTCCCCTTGGTGGTGACGGAAAGGCCCAGCGTCCCGCCCTCTTTGGAGAACTTGATGGCGTTGTCCAGCAGGTTGTAGCACACCTGGGTGATGGCGTCCTGATCGCCCCAGACCAGCACCGGCTCCTCGGGCAGCTCGGTTGACACCTCAAGAGATCGGGCGTTGACTTTGCCCTCCAGGCTGACCAGCGTCCGCACCAGCGTCTCGCTGAT
>CAYNEH010000119.1:0-5776 GCA_964396195.1 uncultured Oscillospiraceae bacterium | reverse complement strand
GCCGATGGTCTTGCCCGCCAGATCGGCGGGAGAGGTGATGTCCTTCTCCTTCAGGGACAGCACAATGTCCAGCGGCCCCTGCACCACCGCGCCGATGGACCGCACGGGCACGTCCTGATTGGCCCGGGCCAGAATCACGTCGTGCTGGTAGTAAAGGCCCACCTCCGCCTTGCCCGCGGCCACCAGCGACAGGGCGTCGTTGGCGTTGGAGGGGAAACGGATGTTGACCTTCAGACCCTCGTCGGCAAAATAGCCCTTGTCGATGGCCACGTACAGGAAGGCGTGGAGGGCGTTCGGGTACCAGTCCAGCACCACGTTCATCTCTCTCAGCTCGCCGGAATTGCCGCCGTCCGGCGTATTGCTTCCGGTCGTTTTGCTGCCGCAGCCCGCCGCTAGGGACAGGCACAGCGCGGCGCACAGCAGAAGCGCGATCAGTTTTTTCATTTTTATGCTCCGATCTGTATATTCAGGATAGATTTTTTATTCAGGGCTACACCGCACAATATCGTCTGCGGCGCATTGCGAAAATTTTGCTGCCGAATTATGCGGTGCTGTCTTAGGACTCGCCCCGCCATTTCACCACGCGGTTTTCGACGAAGCTCACCACCGCCACCAGCAGCATGGCCGCCGCGCTCAGAATCACGATGGGGGCAAACACCCCCGCGCCGTCCAGCTGGGTCATCATCCGGCGGGAGAAGTAACCAAGGCCGCTCTGTGCCCCAAGCCACTCGCCGATGGCCGCGCCGATCATGCTCAGGGGCACCGCCATCTTGATGGCGGAGAAGAAGTACGGCAAAGCGCAGGGAACCTTGATCTTGAGGAAAATGTCCCGGCGCCCGGCGCCGTAGGTCAGCAATAGTTCGCTCATCTCCGTCCGGGCCGCCCGCAGGCCGTCGTACACCGTGATGGTAATCGGGAAAAAGGTCATGAGCACCGTCACCAGTACCTTGCTCCAGATGCCGTAGCCGAACCACAGCACGAACAGCGGCGCGATGGCCGTGGTGGGGATGGTCTGGGATGCCACCACCACCGGGTACAGGCACTTGCGCATCAGTCGGCTCCGGTCCATGACCGCCGCCAGCCCCAGACCCAGCGCCACCGAGATCAGCAGGCCGATTCCCGTGACCGCCATGGTGGCGGGCAGGTGGACGGTGAACAGCGGCTCCCGCAGCTCCCAGATTTTCCGCAGAATCTGGATGGGCGTGGGCAGGATATAGGCGGCGTTTATCTTCATGGCCCCCAGCTGCCACAGAAACAGCAGGGCGAACAGAAAGACTGCCGCAGGGAGATTGCCCCGGTTGGCGCGCTTCATGGCTCCACCTGCTTTCTGAGCATACCGATGAGCCTCTCCCGCAGAGCCACCATGTCCGACCGGGTAAGGCTCGCCCGATCCCGGGGATAGCCCGCAGGCACGTGGGCCTCCGCCAGGGCGCGAATGGGCGTTCCGGTGACGGTCAGGACGCTCCCGGACAGGAACACCGCCTCCTCCACGTCGTGGGTGATGAAGAGGATGGTCTTTTTGTGCTTCTCCCACTGGGTCAGCAGCCACTCCTGCATGGAAATCCGGGTGAGAAAATCCAGCGCGGAAAACGGCTCGTCCAGCAGCAGCAGGTCGCTGCCCGTCAGCATGGTGCGGGCAAAGGCCGCCCGCTGCCGCATGCCGCCGGAGAGCTCCTCCGGCCGCTTGTCCCGGCAGCCGGCAAGCCCCGCATCCGCCAGCGCTTCGTCCACCAGCTCCCGCCGCTGAGCCTTACTGTACCCGCCCATGATCTCCAGCGGCAGGGCCAGATTTTCACCGATTGTCCGCCACGGAAACAGCAGATCCTTCTGGGGCATATAGCCGCAGTAGTGCTTCTGCTCCCCGATGGGCTTCCCGTTCACCAGGATGATGCCGGACTTCGGCTGCAAAAGGCCGTTGGTCAGGCGGAAAATGGTGCTCTTGCCGCAGCCGCTGACGCCTACAATGCAGTGAAATGAGCCGCGCTCCACGGAAAAGGACAGGCCGTCTATAATGTCGAAGTCCCCGGAGGGGTACCGGTAGGAAACGCGGTCGAACTCCAGCGCCTTCATGGGCGCATCTCCCATGCCATATCCCAGAAGCCCAGCTCGTAGCGGCTGCAGTTCACAAAGATCTCCTCCAGATGGGCAAGCTGTTCCTCCGGCGCGTCGGCGGCCAGCGCGTCCATCAGCCCGATGAGAGCATCGTTGCCCGCGGCGTATTCCGCCGAGGCATAGCCCCGGATCCACTCACCGTAGAATGGATGGTCCGCCGCGCCGGGAATTTTCGCCAGCGCCTGACCGATCTCGGCATAGCTCCACGAGCAGGCCAGAATGGCGGCCACGATCTCCGCCGGGCCGCCCATATCGGCGGCGGTCAGCATATAGTGGGTATAGGACAGGTTGTCCAGCGCGGGCTTCACGGCGCTCACCTGCGCCTCCGTGATGCCCAGCCGGGCCATGTAGGCCCGGTGGATGCTCATCTCGCCGTTGAGGATGTTTTCCACATTATGGGCAAAGGTCTGCATGAGACCCCGGTCCCGGGCCTTGAAAACACCGAGGGCAAACACCCGGGCGTAATCGAAGAGATACAGATAGTCCTGCAGCATGAAATACTGAAATTTTTCGCGGGGCAGGGTGCCGTCCCCGATGCCGGTGACAAAGGGGTGGTTCAGGCACTGCGCCCAGATGGGCGCGGCGGCCTCGCGGAGCCGGGCGGAAAAGGATGCGCTCATGTCAGCCCTCCTCCCCGATGTAGACGCTCTTCAGGTCGAAGAGGTGGTTCATAGGCCCACGACCCCGGCCAAGATCCAGCATGGCCCCCAGTGCGCCGGAGATGTAGGCTTTGGCCCGCTCCACCGCCGCCTCCAGATCCATGCCCTTGGCCAGATTGGACGCGATGGCGCTGGACAGGGTACAGCCGGTTCCGTGGGTGTTGGGGTTATCGATGCGGACGCCCCGGAACCAGCGGACTGCGCCGTTCTTCCACAGAAGGTCGTTGGCGTCGTTCAGGTCGTGGCCGCCCTTGCACAGGACGGCGCAGCCATAAGCTTCGCCGATCTTCCGCGCCGCCGTCTCCATGTCGCCGGGGCTGCGGATATCCATCCCGGCCAGCAGCTCCGCCTCCGGGATGTTGGGGGTCAGAACCTCTGCCAGAGGCAAGAGCTGCTCCTTCAGCGCGCCCACGGCGTCCGGCCGCAGCAGCGCCGCGCCGGAGGTGGCCACCATGACGGGGTCCACCACGATGTGCCGCGCGCCGTGCTGCCTGAGCTTGTCCGCGATGACGGCGATGAGGTCCGCGGAGGACACCATGCCGATTTTCACCGCGTCGGGGAAAATATCGGTAAACACGGCGTCCAGCTGGTGTTCCAGAAACTGCGGAGTGGATTCCAGAATGTCAGTGACGCCGGTTGTGTTCTGGGCAGTCAGTGCCGTGACGGCGCTCATGGCGTATACGCCGTTGGCCGTCATGGTCTTGATGTCTGCCTGAATACCGGCGCCTCCGCTGGAATCGCTTCCGGCGATTGTCAATGCTGTTTTCATTTGTGTGCTCCTTTCGTCTGACAGCAATGATTTTGTAGAGCGACAGAAGGTGGTGCCCCCGGTCTGCCGCTGTATAAGCTGCATCTGCAGCCATGCGCTCCGTCGGAACGGTCCGGCTGAGGATGCAACTTTGAAGATCAGCGCGAGACCGCGCTGAGTGCTTCCTGCTTTAAGGCCCTTGCGGCCCCGGCGATGTCGTCCGCGCCGAAGAGGGCGGAGATCACCGCCACGCCGCGCATCCCGCCGCCGCGCAGCTTGCGGATGTTGTCCTGCGAGATGCCGCCGATGGCCACTGCGGGGATGGTTACGGCGGCGCAGATCTCCCGGAGCTGCTCCACGGTGATGCGGACGGCGTTTTTCTTGGTGGGCGAAGGGAACACCGCCCCCACGCCCAGATAGTCCGCCCCGGCGGTCTGAGCCGCCCGGGCCTGTTCCACGGTCTTTGCCGTGGCGCCGATGATGAAGTCCCGGCCCGCCCGGGCCCGAATTTCTGCCACCGGGGTATCCTCTATGCCCACGTGGACGCCGTCCGCGCCGCTTTTCAGCGCCACGTCCACGTTGTCATCGATGATGAGGGGCACGCCGTACCGATGGCACAGCGCCTTCACCTCCACGGCTTCCGCTGTGAAGACGTCCTCCGTCAGCTCCTTTTCCCGGAGCTGCACCATGGTCACGCCGCCCCGCAGGGCGTCCTCAATCTGTTCCGTCAGCGTCTGCCGGCCAACCCACGCCCGGTCTGTCACGGCGTAGAGCAGCAGCTGATCCGCGCAAAAGTTCATCTGTCTCCCTCCGCTCTCTCAAACGCGGCAAAATAGGCCGCCGGGTCGGCGCACTCCATGGCACCGCTCATGACGCAGGCCCCCGCCGCTCCCTGCGCCAGGACTGCGGCGATGTTGTCCGGCGAGATGCCGCCGATGGCGTACACCGGGACGGACACCGCCCCGCACACTTCACGCAGGAAATCCAGTCCCCGGGGGGGCAGGCCGGGCTTGCAGCCGGTGGAAAAAATGTGCCCGGCGGTGATGTAAGTGCAGCCCAGCTTTTCCGCCTCACGGGCCTCCTCCGCGCTGTGGCAGGATGCGCCGAGAATTTTAAAACGCTTCCGCTCTCCTTCGTCCATGTCCCGCAGAATGTGCATGGGCACATGGAGAGCGGACACATCCAGCGCCAGCGCCGTCCGGACGAAGCTGTGGAGGATACAGCTCACGCCCCGGGTCTTGCAGATGTCCATGACCCGGGATGCAAGGGCCTCGTATTCCCACTCCGGAAGGTCCTTTTCCCGCAGGATGATTCCCCGGGGGCGGCAGGCGGCCAGCGCCTCCACCCGCTCCGGAAAATCCCCCCGGCACAGCTTCCGGTGGGTCACACACAGCAGCTCAGACATAGAGGTAGTCATTCAGGACGGGCTGAAGCCCTTCCGCCGCGATGTCCGCGTACATTTTCTCCATGCTGCGGCCGTCGTTGATCTCGAACTGCTCGTCTCCGGCCTCGCCGTCCGTCTCCTTTCCGGTGTACTTCTGCTCGTGGTCACCGATGCCGGTGGACACGCCGGCGGACACCTTGGTGGCGGCAATCTTCACGATGCCGTTGCGGAAGGACGCACTTTCCCGGGAGGACACGGTGATGCCCACGAAGGGCAGAAAAATACGGTAGGCGCACAGCACCTGACAGAGCTGCTTTTCCCCCACATCCAGCGGGTTGATCTTGTCGTTGTTGATGATGGGCCGCAGCCGGGGGCAGGACAGGGACATCTCCGCCTGCGGGTACTTCCGCTGCAAATAGTAGACGTGGAGGGCGCTGGCCAGCGCGTCCTGCCGGAAGTCGCTCAGCCCCAGCAGCGCCGAGAACCCCGCGCCCCGCATGCCGCCCCGGAGGGCCCGTTCCTGCGCGTCGAAGCGGTAGGGCCACACACGCTTGTGACCCATGAGGTGGAGTGTCTCATACTTTTCGATGTTATAGGTCTCCTGAAACACGGTGACATAGTCCGCGCCGCACTCGTGAAGATAGCGGTACTCGTCGGTATTGACGGGGTAGATTTCCAGCCCCACCATGCGGAAGTACTTCCGGGCCAGCTTACAGGCCTCGCCGATATACTCCACGCCGCTTTGCGACCGGCTTTCGCCGGTCAGGAGCAGGATCTCCTCCATGCCGGAGTCGGCGATGACCTTCATCTCCTTTTCAATCTGCTCCATGGTGAGCTTCATGCGCCGGATGTGGTTGTAGCAGTTGAAGCCGC
>CAYNEH010000118.1:0-5845 GCA_964396195.1 uncultured Oscillospiraceae bacterium | reverse complement strand
GGGCTGGACGCGGGGCCGGTGCTCCGCAGCGACCGCTTTTACGGCCCCACGTGGTCGTCCGCCGGGGGGGCGTGGGTGAAGCCGGACAGCATCTACACCATCGTGCCCGAGGGGGGCTTTACCGGGAATACCGCCGTTACCTGCTACCCCGCCGACACACCGGAGGCCGGTTCCCTGTACGACACATCCAAACTGGAAGTCAAGGACAAATACTCCATGTTCCTCGGCGGCAACCAGCCCCTGTGCGTCATCGAAAATCCCGACGCGGACGGGGGAAAGCTGCTGGTCATCCGGGATTCCTACTCCGACTCGCTGGCCCCCTTCCTGTCCACTCAGTTCAGCGAGGTGCACCTCTTCGACCCCCGGTATAACCGCACATCCATTGCCGATTACGTGGAAGAAAACGACATCGATCAGGTGCTGGTGCTCTATTCCGCGGCGAACTTTGCCGCAGACGCCAACCTGTTCCTGCTGGCCCGGTAAATAAAAGAACGCCCGGCGGCGCTTCAAATAAGCGCCGCCGGGCGTTTTCCGTTTGAAAATTTTATCCCCGGGTCTGGCCGTTTCCGTACACCACGTACTTGTAGCTGGTCAGCTCCTCAAGGCCCATGGGGCCGCGGGCGTGGAGCTTCTGGGTGGAGATGCCGATCTCCGCCCCAAGCCCGAACTCAAAGCCGTCGGTGAAGCGGGTGGAGGCGTTGTGGTACACTGCGGCGGCATCCACGCCGTCGAGAAATTTCGCGGCGGTTTCCTTGTTTTCCGTCACGATGCACTCGGAATGCCGGGTGCCGTGGGCGGCGATGAAGTCCATGGCCTCGTCCACGCCGGACACCACCTTGACGGCGAGGATGTAGTCACCGTACTCGCTGTCCCAGTCGGCGTCGGTAGCCGGGGTGACGGCCGCGCCCAGAATGGCCTGGGTCTCGCCGCAGCCCCGCAGCTCCACATGTCGGGCGGCCAGCGCGGCCTGCGCCTTCGGCAGGAAGTCCGCCGCAACAGCCCGATCTACCAGAATGCACTCGGCGGCGTTGCACACCGACGGGCGGGAGCACTTGGCGTTCTCGATGATGTTCACCGCCATGTCAAAGTCGGCATCCCGGTCTACATACACGTGGCACACGCCCTCGCCGGTGCGAATGACGGGCACGTGGGCGTTGGCGGTGACGGCCCGGATGAGTCCCGCGCCCCCCCGGGGGATGAGCACGTCCAGATATTCCGTCAGGTTCATCAGCTCCTGGGCGGACTTGCGGCTGGTGTCCTGCACGAGGGCAAGACAGTCCCGGGGCAGCCCCGCGGACTCTACCGCGTCCCGCATGATGGACATAAAGGCGGAATTGGAGCGGAAGGCCTCCTTGCCGCCCCGGAGGATGACGGCGTTGCCTGCCTTCAGGCACAGCACGGCGGCGTCCACCGTCACGTTGGGCCGGGCCTCGTAAATGATGCCGATAACTCCCAGCGGCACCCGCCGGCGAGTGAGGAGCAGGCCGCTTTTCAGCGTGTCCTTCCGGGTGACCTCGCCCACGGGATCGGGCAGTGCGGCCACCTGCCGCACGCCCTCCACGATGCCCTCCACCCGGGCAGGGGACAGAGCCAGTCGGTCCAGCAGGGCCTGACTGAGCCCCGCCTCCCGGCCTGCGGCCAGATCGGCCTCATTGGCGGACAGCACCTCGTCCATCCGCTCAGTCAGGGCGCGGGCAATGGCCTCCAGCGCCCGGTTCTTCTCTTCCGTGGTGGTTACGGCCAGCCGGCGGGACGCGTCCCGGGCGGCCAGGCCCTGCAATTCAATGGCGGTCATGTGTAGTCCTCCTTATCGCGCGGCGCAGAAGCGGGTGCCGATGTCCGCCCCCGCCGCGATGTCGTAGATCAGCTCCGGGGTGCTTCCGTTTGTGATGACCATGTCTACCCCGGCGGACATGGCGATCTCCGCCGCGTCCAGCTTGGTCTGCATCCCGCCGGTGCCCCGGGAGGTGCCGGCGCCCCCGGCGGAGGCCCGCAGTTCCGCCGTGACGGCGTCCACCCGGCTGACCAGCTTCGCGTCCGGGTATTTGTGGGGATCCTTGTCGTACAGGCCGTCGATGTCGGACATGAGGATGAGCAGGTTCGCCCGGCACAGCCGGGCCACGATGGCGGACAGGGTGTCGTTGTCGCCCAGTACCCGGGCCTGTCCGGTCTCAATCTCGGCGGAGGACACGGAGTCGTTCTCGTTTACCACCGGGATGCAGCCCGTCTCCATCAGGGCATCAAAGGTGTTTTCCAGATGCTCCGCCCGCCGGGGGTCGGCCACATCCTCGTCAGTGAGCAGAATCTGGCCCACGGTGGCGCCGTATTCGCCGAAGAGCTTGTCGTATACGTGCATCAGCTCGCACTGGCCCACGGAGGCCACCGCCTGCTTCATCCGCAGCTCCGTTGGCCGCTCCTTCAGCCCAAGCTTGCCCGCTCCCACGGCGATGGCGCCGGAGGACACCAGAATGATCTGATGACCCTGCCCGTGCAAGTCGGCCAGCGTCATGGCCAGCCGGTCCATGGCGTGAAAGTTGATGCTGAAGTTGTCCCGGGTCAGGGTGGAGGTGCCCACCTTGACCACGATGCGCAGGTTCTGTCCCTCCATGATGTTTTCCTCCAAAAAAGGGCGGGATCCTATGCCCGCCGTATGGCCGGGCCGTCCCCATGGCGCGGGAGCGGCGGCCGGCCGCAGAATGTCTGCATTATATCCCTTTTTCTCCGCTTCGTCAATTTATCTTATTATCGCGCGGCAGCGCGATAGGATTTCCCGTGACGGGCCGATGGAAAACCGGACTTATGAAAACCGTAAAAAAGTTTTGATTTTTTGGTTCTCACCCATTTTTACCTTGTAATTTTACCGCTGTCAGTCTATAATGTTCCCTGAGAAAAAAGGGGGGCTTTGCTTCGTGGTCAATATTGTTCTGGTGGAGCCGGAGATTCCAATGAATACCGGCAACATCGCCCGCACCTGCGCTGCCACCCGCAGCCGCCTGCATCTCGTCGAGCCGCTGGGCTTCGACATCAGCGACAAGGCCGTGAAACGGGCGGGGCTGGACTACTGGCCCATGGTGGATATCAGCGTTTACCATAATCTGGACGAGTTTTTCGCCCGGAATCCCGCGCCTGACCTATGGCTTGCCACCACCAAGGCCCCCCGGGATTATACACAGGCGCAGTTCCGGGACGGCTGCTGGCTGTTCTTCGGCAAGGAGACGGCGGGACTGCCGCTGGAATTCCGGGAGCGGTATTACGACCGCTGTCTGCGCATTCCCATGCGGCCGGACGCCCGGAGCCTGAATCTGGCCAATTCCGTGGCCATCCTCACCTACGAGGCGCTGAAGCAGCAAGGCTTTCCCGGCCTGTCCGGGGAAGGCGAGATGCTTCGCGCCGAGTAAGCCCGCCCCGGCGGGCCGAGACAGTTAAAAAGCCTCGCAGAGTTTCGCCGCCGCAGCGGCGAAAAAAGTTAAATCCGTTTTCTGCCGCGACATGCGCGTGGCAGAAAACTCTTCTCGCCCCGCAAACGTGCGAAATGACCGCTATCAGCGGACATTTCGTGCGATGCAGCGGGGTGTGAACCCCTCCGTCGGAAAAGGCTTTGCCTTTTTCGACGGGCTAAGACGATCACAGCTTTGAAAGGAGCTTTTCCGCATGAACTACAACAAAAAAACCGTCCGCGACATCGACGTAAAGGGCAAGAAGGTGCTCTGCCGCTGCGACTTCAACGTGCCGCAGGACAAAGCCACCGGCGCCATCACCGACGACAAGCGCATCGCTGCCGCCCTGCCCACCCTGAACTACCTGCTGGATCAGGGCGCCGCGGTCATCGCCTGCTCTCATCTGGGCAAGCCCAAGGGAGAGTGGAAGGAATCCCTGACGCTGGCTCCCGTAGCCAAGCGGCTGAGCGAACTGCTGGGCCGCGAGGTCATCTTTGCCCGCGACGTGGTGGGCGAGGACGCCTGCGCCAAGGCCGCCGCCCTCCAGCCCGGACAGATTATGCTGCTGGAAAACCTGCGCTTCGAGCCGGGCGAGGAGAAGAACGACCCCGCCTTTGCCAAAAAGCTGGCCGATCTGGCGGAGGTGTACGTGTCCGACGCCTTCGGCACCGTCCACCGCGCCCACGCCTCCACCGCCGGCGTGGCGGCCTATCTGCCCGCCGTGTCCGGTCTGCTCATCGAGAAGGAGCTGGAGATCATGGGCGGCGCGCTGGCCAACCCCCGCCGCCCGCTGGTTGCCATTCTGGGCGGCGCGAAGGTGTCCTCCAAGATCGGCGTCATCAACAACCTGCTGGACATCGCTGACACCATCATCATCGGCGGCGGCATGGCCTATACCTTTATTAAGGCACTGGGCGGAAGCGTGGGCACCTCCCTGCTGGAGGAGGATCGTCTGGACTACTGCCGGGAGATGATGGACAAGGCGAAGTCCAAGGGCGTGAAGTTCCTCCTGCCGGTGGACACCCTGTGCGCCGCCGAGTTCTCCGCCGACGCCAAACCCGAGCTGGTTGACACCATGGCCATCCCCGGCGACCGCATGGGCATGGACATCGGCCCCAAGACCATCGCCCTGTTTTCCGACGCGGTGAAGGACGCGGGCACCGTCATCTGGAACGGCCCCATGGGCGTGTTTGAGTTCCCCGCCTTTGCCGAGGGCACCCGAGCCCTTGCCAAAGCGCTGGCCGACACTGATGCCATCACCATCGTGGGCGGCGGCGACTCCGCGGCCGCCGTGGCGCAGCTGGGCTACGCCGACAAGATGACCCACATTTCCACCGGCGGCGGCGCATCGCTGGAATTCCTGGAGGGCAAGGAACTGCCCGGCGTAGCCTGTCTGTTGGATAAGTGATCAGCTTCCGGCCGGGCAGTTCCTCACGGGGTCCCCGCAAAACCGGTCTGTGGTTTTGTGGGGAGAGGAGGCGCGGCGGAGTGAGCAAATTTTCGCCGACAGGCGGAAACGCGCGATACGAAGTCTGCGCCGACGACGCCCGGCGTCGCCTGTCTGCTGGATAAGTAATCAGCTTCCGGCCGGGCAGTTCCTCACGGGGTCCCCGCAAAACCGGTCTGTGGTTTTGTGGGGAGAGGAGGCGCGGCGGAGTGAGCAAATTTTCGCCGACAGGCGGAAACGCGCGATACGAAGTCTGCGCCGACGACGCCCGGCGTGGCTTGTTTGCTGGACAAGTAACAGGCGCCCGACCGGCTATCGGATAAGAAATTGACCGTAAAATCGTTTTCATGGGAGCGTAATGCAGCTCCCACCTTCTGGACAAAGGAAAGGAGCTTCCCAATGAATCTGAAATACCGCAAGACCATCATTGCCGGGAACTGGAAGATGAATAAGACCCTCACCGAAACCCGGGCTTACGCCGAGGCCATCAGGCCCATGCTGGGCAAGCACAAGTGGTGCGAGGTGGTGCTGTGTGTCCCCGCCGTGAACATCCCCGGTGCGGTCCGGCTGTTCAAGGATACCCGGGTGGCCATCGGCGGCGAAAACTGCCACTACGAGGCCTCCGGCGCGTACACCGGCGAGATCACCGCCGAGATGCTCAAAGACGTGGGTGCAAAGTACGTCATCATCGGTCACTCCGAGCGGCGGCAGTACTATAATGAGACGGACTTCACCGTCAACAAGAAGGTCAAGGCCGCGTTGGATGCGGGCCTGCGGCCCATCATCTGCGTGGGCGAGAGCCTGGAGCAGCGGGAGCTGGGTGTCACCGAGGAGCACATCTCCTACCAGCTCAAGGCTGCCCTGTCCGGCCTTACCGCCAGTCAGGTTCGCCGCATCGTGGTGGCCTATGAGCCCATCTGGGCCATCGGCACCGGCCGCACCGCCACCGCCGCGCAGGCGG
>CAYNEH010000117.1:0-5859 GCA_964396195.1 uncultured Oscillospiraceae bacterium | reverse complement strand
TTTATTCGCCCAGCACCTGTGCGCAGCGGTCGCACAGCTCGGCGTGATGCCCGGCGGTGCCGATGCGGACGTCGTGGTTCCAGCAGCGGGGGCACTTGGCGCCGGCGGCGGGGGAGACCTTGACGGTCAGGCCGTCGAACTCCTCGCCCTTGTAGCCTTCGCCCTCGCCCTCGGCGGCGGTGACGGCGGACACGATGCAGATGGCGGCCAGATCCGCCTCTTCAAGGCCCATGGCCTTGAAAGCGGCCCACGCATCGCCGGAGAAGGTCAGAGCAAGATCGGCATCCTGATTCTTCTTGATGCCCTGCTCGCCCCGGGCCAGCTCCAGCGCCTTGTTCACATCGTCCCGGAGGGCGATGACGCGGTTCCACTTGTCGGCCTGCTCCTCACTGAGGGCCAGCGCGGGATTGTAGTCGGGAATGTCGTTGTACAGGACGCACTCGGGGTCATCCTTGGCGGCATGGGGCATGGCGGCCCAGATCTCCTGACTGGTAAAGGCCAGAATGGGGGCGATGAGCCGGGTCATGCCGTCCAGGATGTGATAGAGGGCGGACTGTGCAGAGCTGCGCTGGGCGTCGTCGCCGCAGTACAGCCGGTCCTTGATGATGTCCAGATAGAAGTTGGACATCTCAACCACGCAGAAGTTGTAGATGGCGCGGTAGACGGCGTGGAACTCGTAACGGTCGTAGGCGTCGCGGCAGACCTTGACCAGTTCGTTGAACTGGGCCACGGCCCAGCGATCCAGCTCGGCCATATCTGCCAGCGCCACGGGGTGGTCGGGATCAAAGCCGGACAGGTTGCCCAGCATGTACCGGGCGGTGTTCCGGATCTTCAGATAGGACTGGGACAGCTGCTTGAGGATCTCCGGGGAGATGCGCATATCCTGTGTATAGTCGGCGGAGGACACCCACAGGCGGAGCATATCTGCGCCGTAGTCCTTGATGACCTCGTCTGGGGAGACGGCATTGCCCAGGGACTTATGCATGGCCCGGCCCTCGCCGTCCACGGTCCAGCCGTGGGTGATGATCTGCTTATAGGGGGCCACGCCCTTGGCGGCGATGGAGGTCAGCATGGAAGACTGGAACCAGCCGCGGTACTGGTCACCGCCCTCCAGATACACGTCGGCGGGGAACTGAAGCTCGGGGCGTTCGTCCAGCACGGCGGCGTGAGTGGAGCCGGAGTCGAACCACACGTCCATGATGTCGGACTCCTTGGAGAAGTGGTCATGGCCGCACTTGGGACACACGAAGCCCTCGGGCAGCAGCTCGTCGGCGGACTTCTCAAACCAGATGTTGGAGCCGTGCTCCCGGAAGAGGCCGGATACCCGGTCGATGGTCTCGGGAGTGACGATGTCCGCGCCGCACTTGTCACAGTAGAAGATGGGGATGGGCACGCCCCACTTGCGCTGACGGGAGATGCACCAGTCGTTGCGCTCGGAAATCATGGCGGTCATGCGGTCCTTGCCCCAGGCGGGGTGCCACTTGATGTCGTCGCAGGACTTGACGGCGGCGTCCTTGATGGCGTCCACGGAACAGAACCACTGCTCGGTGGCGCGATAGATGATGGGGTTCTTGCAGCGCCAGCAGTGGGGATAGGAGTGGGTAATCTTCTCCTTGGCCAGCAGAGCGCCCTCGGCCTCCAGATCGGCCACCACCATGTCGTTGCCCTTGGCGTAGAACTGGCCGTTGTAGCGCTCGTCGGTCATGACACCCTTGGCGTTGACGGGGACAGGCACGCCGATGTTGGTCTTGCCCGCGGCGTCATAGGCCCGGCAGATGTTGAAGTCGTCGGCGCCGAAACCGGGGGCGGTGTGGACGCAGCCGGTACCGGCTTCCAGCGTCACGTGGTCGCCGCACAGCAGGACGCTGTCCCGGTCAAACAGGGGGTGCTTGGCGGTCATGAGTTCGAACTCGCTGCCCTTGAGGGTGGCCAGCACCTTGCAGGCGGAGAAGTCGATGCCGGCGGCCTTGCAGACGCTCTCGGCCAGGCCCTCGGCCAGAATGTAGATCTCGCCGTTGGGGGCCTGAAGCAGCACGTAGTCAAAGGCGGCGTTGACGCAGATGGCCATGTTGCCGGGGATGGTCCACGGGGTGGTGGTCCAGATTACGAAGTACATTTTGGACAGGTCGCCGTACTGCCCCAGCTTGCCCTGATCGTCCCGGACGGGGAACTTGACGAAGATGGTGGTGCAGGGGTCGTCAGCGTACTCGATCTCCGCCTCGGCCAGGGCGGTCTGGTCGGAGGGGCACCAGTACACGGGCTTCATGCCCTTGTAGATATAGCCTTTCTTGGCCATCTCGCCGAAGACCTGAATCTGCTTGGCCTCGAATTCGGGCTTCAGGGTGATATAGGGGTTGTCCCAGTCGCCCACGACACCCAGCCGCTGGAACTGGCCGGTCATCTTCTCAATATAGCCCAGGGCGAACTCCTTGCACTTGTCGCGGAACTCGGCGGTGGTCATCTCGTCCCGCTTGATCTTCTTGTCCTTGAGGACGGCGGACTCGATGGGCAGACCGTGGGTGTCCCAGCCGGGGACGTAGGGGGCCTGGAAGCCGGTCATGTTCTTGTACTTGACGATGAAGTCCTTGAGGATCTTGTTCAGAGCGGTGCCGATGTGGATGTTGCCGTTGGCGTAGGGAGGGCCGTCGTGGAGCACGAACTTGGGCTTGCCCTCGTTCTTCTTCATCAGTTTTTTGTAGGTGATGCGCTCCCACTCGCCGTTGAGCAGCTCCGGCTCACGCTTGGGCAGGCCCGCCCGCATGGGGAAGTCGGTCTGGGGAAGGTGAACTGTCTTGTTGTAGTCCATCGTGGAATTCCTCCTGTGTATATGATCTTTTTTCAGCGAAATAATAAGCGCCTTTGTCTCCCTGATGAGAGACAAAGGCGCGCTTGTGACCTCTGCGGTACCACTCTCGTTGCCGGATGCTCCGGCCCCTCGACTGCTCTGTAACGGGAACGCCCGGCGGCAGCTACTCTCCCGTTGGATTTCGCCGCGCGGCTCACAGGGGATATTCGCCGGGTTTCCCACGCCGCTCTCACACCGAATGAGCGGCTCTCTGGGAGGGAAGGAACCGGGTACTCGTCCTGCTCAAAGCCTTTGAACTACACTATATTATAGAGCGGAAGCGGATTTGTCAACCGTCTGGACCGTTTTTTTGCTTACAGTGCACGGATGTCGGCGATGAGGGCGTCCACGTGCTCCGGCTTCGTGCACCAGCTGGTGCACACCCGGACGGCGGTGTGGGTGCTGTCCGTCTTTTCCCAGAAGGAGAAGGCGTACTTTTCCTCCAGCTTTTTCAGCCCTTCGTCGGGGAAAACGGGGAATTGCTGGTTGGTGCGGGAGTCGTACCGCAGGGCGAAGCCCTTTTCCTCGCAGACGGCGCGGATGCGCATGGCCTGCTCCACACCGTGGCGGCCCAGGGCCTCGTACAGCCCGTCCGCCATAAGACATTCGTACTGGATGCCCAGCAGGCGGCCCTTGGCCAGCATGCCGCCCCGCTGTTTGATGAAATAGCGGAAGTCCCGCTTCAGCTCCGGCTTCGTGATGACCACGGCCTCGCCGAACAGGGCGCCGACTTTGGTGCCGCCGATGTAGAACACATCGCACAGCCGGGCAAGGTCGGGGAGAGTCAGGTCACTCTGGGCGGCAAGGCCGTAGGCCAGCCGTGCCCCGTCCAGAAACAATGTCAGCCCCCGGGCGCGGCACACCTCGGAGATGGCGGTGAGCTCTGCCTTCGTGTACGTCATGCCGTTTTCTGTTGGGTGGGAGAGGTAGACCAGCCCGGGCTGGACGATGTGCTCGTGGGTGGAGTCGTTCCAGTGGGCGTCGTGGGCGGCGGCAATCTGCTCGGCGGTGATCTTCCCATCGTCGGAGGGGAGGGGGAGGACCTTGTGGCCGGTGGACTCGATGGCGCCGGTCTCGTGGCAGTTGATGTGCCCCGGGGCGGAGCACAGCGCCCCCTGATAGGGCCGCAGGGCGGCGGCGATAACGGTGGTGTTGGCCTGTGTGCCGCCCACAAGGAAGTGGACGTCGGCTTCCGGCGCGGCGCAGGCCTCCCGAATCATGGCCTGGGCATGCTCGCAGTGGGGGTCGAGGCCGTAGCCTGCGGTCTGTTCCTCATTGCTGGAAGACAGAGCCGCCAGAATGGAGGGATGGCAGCCCTCGGCGTAGTCACATTCAAAGCGGATCATGGGGATCGGTCCTTTCGGATAAAATAAGAGCCGCCTGCGCCATGCAGACGGCTCCCTGTGTTGATCGCATCAGGCCAGCTTGTTCAGCTTGAGCGTCATAGCGCTCTTCTTGTTGGCCGCATTGTTCTTATGCAGCAGACCATTGGCAGCAGCATGATCGACAGCCTTGACGGCCACCTTGTAAGCGGCATCGGCCTCGCTGCGGTTGCCACCGGCCACCGCGGCCTCAAACTTCTTCAGATCAGTCTTCAGCGCGGACTTCTGAGCCTTGTTCTGAGCGGCCTTGGTGGCGTTCACCAGAACACGCTTCTTGGCAGACTTGATATTGGGCAAACCAAACACCTCCTCCGATGTAGTCTATCGGGATATAATTATCCCGTCGCAGATATGTATTCTAACATCGAAAAACGAAAAATGCAATACCTGATTTTATTTTTTTAAATAAAAGTTTTTCGGCCGCAAGACCTGAGAATGAAGTGATTTTGCGCCACAATATGTGGTGTCGGGAGGGCGGAAACATCATGCAGAGACAATGAATTCGGCCGTTGAGGCCCGCAAAGTGCGGAGACAAATCGCCCGGGAGACCATGAAGCCGCCCGGTGTTCCGGCGGCCAAATTCGCCGGAAAAGTCTTGTGCTTCCCCTTTTGCTCTGATATACTGAATTGAAATTGCCGCGAAAGGGGGGCGAAAGCGTGAAGAACAAGGTGCAGGCGGCCATGAAGTATCGGCCTGTCCGGTTTGCACTGGATATGCTGGATGTGTACTTCGGCAAACGGGTCAGCCGGGCGTCGGCGGAGCTTGCGTATTTCCTGATCCTCACCTTCTTCCCCATTCTGCTGTGTGTGTCCGTCTTTCTGGGCCGGCTGAATCTCGACATGAGCGAGCTGCTGGCCGCGGTGAATAAAATCCTGCCCGGCGGAGTCAACACCATCCTGACGGAATACCTCAGGTATGTGGACGCCAGCCAGTCCCCGGCGCTGTTTTTCGCCGGGGTGATGATGACGGTGCTCCCCGCCTCCGCCGCCGTCCGGGGTCTGATGAACATCATGCACGAAATATACGGCCGCACCACCTTCCGGGGTGTGAGCCAGCTGGTGGCCAGCATCCTGTTTGCCCTGCTGCTGCTGGTGACCATCTATCTGTCCATCATCGTAGTGGTGACGGGCAACTGGTTCTTTCATCTGGTGGAGCAGCTGTTCCATCTGGAAAATTTCGCCGAGCGGTTCAACACGTGGCAGTGGATCAAGTATCTCATCCTGCTTGGGCTGGTGTTCCTGTTCATCCTGCTCCTCTATAAATTCACCGCGCCGCTGAATAAGCCCCGGCCGCCGGTGGTCATCGGGGCCTTTGCCGCGGCAGTGGCACTGGCAGTGGCGTCCATCATTTTCTCGTGGTTCATGAGCCGCTCCACCAACTACTCGCTGGTGTACGGGTCGCTGGCGTCCATGATCATCCTGCTGGTGTGGCTGTACCTGTGCGGCAACATCCTGATTCTGGGCAGCGCGGTGAATTACGTGCTCTACCGGCATCGGCTGGAGAAGATTGCCCTGCCGGAGCCGTCCGCCGAGGCGGAGAAACAGGCGCAGAAATAACGCAAAAAACGCAGAATGACGGCCATTTGGCCGCCTTTCTGCAAGAACCCCCGCCGGGATCATATGGATCCCGGC
>CAYNEH010000116.1:0-5948 GCA_964396195.1 uncultured Oscillospiraceae bacterium | reverse complement strand
GACTTTCATAGTCGGTGTACCGCGCGGTGCGCTGGGCCTTGGCCACGTTTCCCGCGCGATCAAAGGCGGCATAGGTCACGGTGACCGTCTTGTCCGCCGCAATGCCGGACACGCTTTCCACCACGAGGGAGCCGGTGACCACGCCGTCCCGGCTGTCCCACGCGGACACGCCCTCCAGCAGCGCTTCCTCTGCCGAGGAGACGGACAGGGAGATCTCGTCCTCCGCGAAGGTGATCTCCGGAGGCTCCCGGTCCTCATTCCGTCGCTCCGTACAGACGTACCAGACGAAGGCGGCGCAGCACAGCGCGGCCGCCGCCAGAAGAAGCCATATTTTTGCTTTGCTCTTCTTCACGCAGCATTCTCCTTGCGAAAATTCTTAAAACCACTCCGGCTCGGCCGTTTCCACATCCCGGCCCTCCAGCAGTGTTCTGGGGTTGGTCTCCAGCAGCTGCCGTGCCAGCGCCTCGGAGTACTCGTCGGCGACGAGATCCCGGACGTCGGCCATCCATGGGGTCCGCACGATGGGGGAGTGGGCGTCGCTGGCCAGGAAGGACACAAAGCCCCGATCCAGCAGTTCCAGCGCCATTGCCTCTTCCGCCGGGCCGAACCGGCCCAGCAGACTGCCCTTGTTCACCTGAAGCAGACAGCCCAGCGCGACCCAGCGGTTCAGCAGCGCGGGGGATTGCTGAACGTAATGGTAGCGCTCCGGGTGAGCCACGATGGGGCGGAAGCCCAGCGCGGTTACTTCGGCCAGAATTTCAGTGGCCTGCTGCCCGTAATTCCCGAAGGGAAACTCGATGAGGGGATACCGGGAACCCGCCAGCGGGATGAGCTTGCCCGTCCGCAGAAGTTCCGGCACCTCCGGCGTGCCGAAAATCTCCATGCCGGGCAGAATCTCAACGGGGATATTTGCACTATGCACCGCCCGACAGACCGCGGAAAAAGTGCGTTGAAGCGTTTCATCCCAGAAATTGGGGCGGTTCCCAGGCAGATTGCAGTGGGGAGTGGCGACGATGGTGCGGACGCCGCTTTCTCCCGCCATTTCCGCCATGGCGAGGGCAGTCTCCATGTCACGGGCCCCGTCGTCCAGACCGGGCAGAATGTGCGCGTGGATGTCGATCATTCTTCCAGTGCTCCCACGTCGCGCAGCTGCCGGACAAATTCCTCTGCGTCGCGCAGGGCGGTGTCATAGTCCACATCGTACTCTGCCGTGACCTGCTTCGCCAGCTCCGGAAGGGTGCGATCCTCGGACAGAAGCCCGAAAATGAAGCGGCCCACGTCGTTCATGGTGATGAGCCCATTGAATTTTGCGGCGGCCGCGCCCACGGGCACCAGAATGTGCTCCCCGGCGATCTCCCGCATGATCAGATCCTTTGAAACTTTCATATGCTCCTCCGAAACAGCTTGGTCAGCGCGCCGTAGCCCCTCATCAACGCCGGGCGAAGGGGGATGACGCGCACCCAGATTTTTTCGAAAAACTCCCACCAGAAGAGGCCGGGAGCCTGTATTTTTCCCTTGCGGCGAACCTTGCGCACCACGGCGAAGACCTGTTCCTGCCGGATGCCGTGTTCCAGCGCGGTCTGGGCGTCACCCACCATGCAGTATGTACCGTTCTCCGCGCGGCAGACGCGGTGCAGGACGTAGGCTCCGCTGTCACGCCGGTAGAGGGCCATATCGCCGGCTTTCAGGGGGCGATCCGCCCGGGACAGGTACACCGTGTCCCGCCCGGGGGCCAGAAAGGGCAGCATGCTGCCGCCGGTGACGCCCAGCGGGAGCAGTTCCGCAGTTTTGAGCAGATCCCGGTAGCTCTCCATGAGCTGGGCAGTGTCCACGGCTTTGGTTTGCTCTTCCATCAATCCGCCTCCCGGTTTTCAGCCCGCACCGTGCCGCCGTGAACGGTGTACTGTCGGGTGCAGAACTTCATGGTACCCGGCCGGTGAGTGACGAAAATGCAGGTGTGGACAAGGCCGCTGTCCATGAGATTGCGGAGCATTTGCTCCTCGGTGGCCTCGTCCAGCGCGGAGGTGGCTTCGTCCAGCAGCAGGATGGGTGCGCCCCGGAGCAGCGCCCGCGCCACGGCCAGCCGCTGGGCCTGACCCTCGGACAGACCCTTGCCCCGGCCGCCCACGGTGTACCGGAGTGCGCCGGGCAGCTCCTGCACAAAATCCCATGCGCATGCCGTCCGCAGCGCCCGCTCCATTTCCTTCGGAGAGGCATCCGGCTTTGTGAGCCGAAGATTGTCCTCAATGGTTCCGGCGAACATGCTGTTGCCCTGCGGTACGTAGGCGAAGGCGGAGCGGGTGGCGGCGGAGAGGGGAAGCTCCCCCTCGGCGGTGCGCAGCACCGCTCTGCCCGACCGGGGCCGGACCAGCCCCAACAGGATGCGCAGGAGGGTGGTCTTGCCGTCGCCGGACGGCCCGGTGACGGCGATCAGCTCCCCCGGCCCGGCGGTAAGATCCGCGCCGTGGAGCACCGTCTCGCCGGTGCGGTAGGCAAAATCCACCTGATGAAGCTCCAGCGTCAGCTCCGGCTCGCCCCGGAGGTCAGGGCCATCCTGTTCCTCCTCCGGCAGCTGCACCACCGCCATGATGCGCCCCGCCGAGGTGGACAGGGACACGGCCGTGGACACAAGGCTGATGAGGGAGGAAAAGGCAGAACTGAGAGAGGCCGCCAGCTGGAGAAACATGGTCATGGTGCCGTAGGTGATGGCTCCGCTCCACAGCCGGTAAACGCCCCAGCCGAAGCAGCAGGCGGACACCGCCATGCCCACCAGCGACAGAAACGCCGACGTGTGTACGGAAAAGCGGTTGTATTGCAGATATTCCTCCCGGTAGCGGCCCTGAAGGTCGGTCATCATCCCGGAGAACACATCGGTGATGCCGAAGGCCTTCACGCTGGTGAGGTTGGACAGGGAATCCTCGTAAAAGGACATGACCTCGCCGGACAGATCCTTCATTTTGTGGTTATAGCTGCGCATCCGCCCCAGCAGCACCCGGGAGCTGACCGCCGACACCGGGACGCCGAGCAGGGCGATGACTGCCATGGTGGGGTCGTAGTACAGCATGATGGCCAGCGCGCCCGCGAACTGCACGCCGCTGGAAATCAGGCTGGGGACAAAGCCGGTGACGCCGCCGGACACGGTGTTCACATCGCCGGTGAGCCGCTGCATCAGGTCGCCGCTGCGGAAGGCGTCCAGCGATTCCCAGTCGGTGGACAGAACCCGGCGGTAGACTTCCGCCTGAATTTCGTTCTGGACGCGGATGTTCAGCACCGCGCCCACCCGGCTGGCCACGCTCTTCATGGCAAGGCTGCCCAGCAGCATCCCGGCCATGGCGGCGGCCGCCCGGCCGATGACGCCGGTGCGGTACCCGGTGACGGCGTCAATGAGAAATTTGGAGGCAACGCTTGTGCCGAGGCTCATGGCGATGGCCAGCACGCCCAGCAGGATGTGGACGGCCACCGTGCCCCGGTAGCGCCGTATGTATGTCCGGAGCCAGCGCAGCTCCCGGGCAAATTCCCGGAGCCAGCCCTCCCGGATTTTTTGCTTGGCCTTTCGGAAGAACCCCATACCCGACCTTCATTCCCGCATGTTTTTTCCGCTCACCCTGCCGCGTCCGGCCCGGAGTTGCAGAGTGATACAGAGCAGTATTTTATTCTACCATGGCCGCCTTGCTTTGTCAATTTTCGGAAGATTCCTCCAGTGCCCGGGCGGCCAGCTCCAGATAGGCCCGGGTCTTTTCACACACATATTCGGGGACGCCGGTGAAGGAGCCGGTCTCCGCGTGACACAGCGCCGCGCACTGCTCGCATGCGTGGCTGTACCTGCAGGACGTGCAGGCAGGGGGGACCATGATACTCTCCCGGGCGGCGCGGGTGGCCTGCCATGCGGCGGAAAAGCCCAGCGCGCCCACGTCGGCGGTAGGCTCGGTCATCAGGCCGCAGGGCCGCATCTGGCCGTCCCACGTGATCCAGAAGGTGGTGCTCCCGGCGCGGCAGCGGATGCGCTCGGTGGGCAGCTCCTGACACTCCCGGTCGGGATCCTCCACCCGGACGCCCGCCAGCTGGTCCCGCCAGCGGCGATGAAGCTCGTCCGGCGGGAAGCGGAACCGGTCCCACACCATCTGATTCTCCGCCGCCTCCTGCGGGGTGCTGCGCTCCGCCCGGCAGCCGCCGAATTCGCAGGCCCGCACCGGCGGAAACATGTAGGAGGCCGCCTGCAGGGGCAGCTCGTGCTCCCGGGCGAAGGCGTACACCCGCTCCGCATCCTGACGGTTATAGGGGGTGATGCTGAAATTCAGCTTCACCGGGATGTTCGCCGCCTTCAGCGCCAGAATGGCGCGCACGGCCCGGTCATAGGCGGACGGGTCGCCGCACAGCGCGCCGTAGGTCTCCGGCGACGCGCCGTACAGCGTGATATTCACCCGGGCGGGCGGGTCGGCGGCCAGAAAGTCCACCGCGCCGCCGTCGATGAGGGTGGCGTTGCTGTTGATGCTCACCAGCATGCCCATGCGGCGGCAGCCGGTGTAGATCTCCCGGAAATCCGGGCGGAGGAACGGCTCCCCGCCGGTGAGCAGGAGCAGCAGCGTCCCCGCGTCCCGGCAGTCCTCCGCCAGCGCCAGCCATTGGGCGGCCGTCAGCTCCCCGGCCCGGGCGGCGGCGTCGTTTTCCCGCCGGTGGATGTAGCACATGCGGCAGTCCAGATTGCAGCGGGCGGTGAGCTCGAAGGTGCCGGACAGGGGAATGCCGCAGCTCCCGGCCTTGGCGAAGAGCAGGTTGCTGTACAGGGCATAGGCGTTGTTCATGGCCGTGTCTCCCTTCTGAATGGTGTGGGGTCAGGGGTCGTTTTCCGTCAGGGCGCGCTCCAGCGTCTCCACCGCCCGCTCATCGGGGGTGCAGGCCAGCGCGTACACCGGCACACTGGCCGCCAGATCCAGCAGCAGACCCAGCGCGGCCTGCCACTCCTCCGCCACCCCCTGGTCGGCGAACAGGTTGGCGCACAGCGCCGCGACGGCGGCACTTGGGCCGAGGCGGCGGACGGTGTTCTCCTTGGCCTGGGACAGCACCACGATGGCCCGCAGGGGCAGGGAGACGTTGCGGCAGATGCCGCTGGTGCCGGAAAAGGGCATGCTGTGGGCCATGGGGGTCTCCCGCAGGCTGACGCCCGCCTTGTCGCCGTTGATGACCTCCGCGCCCCGATGGGCCCGCCACAGCTCGGCCTGGGTGGATTTTCCCGTGCCGCTGGGGGCGGTGAAGAGGATGCCCCGGCCCTGCCAGCCGATGTAGGAGGCGTGGAACACGAGGGCGCGGTAGGGCAGCAGCAGCTGGGGCAGATAGACGGTGGACCACAGGCGCATGTGGTCGGTGCACCAGTGCCAGTCCTCCGCCCGGACGATAAGCTCCGCCCGGCCGGGGGCGGCGCGGCTGTAGTCCAGCCGGGCGTAGGGCGGGTCGCCAAGCCGCTTCGTCCGGCAGCGTTGGACGGCGTCGCCGTGGGAGCACACAAGGTGCTCCGCGTCCCGCAGGCCCGGCGCACCGCCGGGGGCGGGGACCTCGTCCGCCGCCCGGCAGAGGATCGTCAGGTCGGCGGGGGCGTTATCACAGAGAAAAGGCGCCATGTCGCCGCCGGTGACCAGCGGGCGGGACGCCTGAATATTCAACTTGATGCCGCAGATGCGGAAATTGTAGCGTTCCATGGGAAGCTCCTTTTGAAAAGCGCCTGCGCCCAACGGGCGCAGGCGCTTTTCGGAGGTGTTGGTTGTGGGTCAGGAACTGAAGACTTTCAGGTCAGCGCTTGGGGTATTCTTGCAATATCCTTCGTAGGTAATTTTTTGCTCGCAGGATCCCGCATCGCTATCCGATGTCGAAAAAAGTTTTGAGGTATCGGGGTAAAACGCCTTCAGAATCGCGATTAAGCCTTCGTTCTCAGATGGTTCAACAACGTCATATGC
>CAYNEH010000115.1:0-5983 GCA_964396195.1 uncultured Oscillospiraceae bacterium | reverse complement strand
CAGTCATTAACGGACTGACGGACTTTTGCCACCCCTGTCAGGTGCTGGCTGACCTGATGACTGTCCGGGAGAAGCAGACCCGGCTGGAGGGCCTGAAGCTGGCCTTCATCGGCGACGGCAACAACATGGCCAACTCCCTCATCGTGGGCGGCCTGAAGTGCGGCATGGACGTGTCCGTGGCCTGCCCGGAGGGATATGACCCCGATCCCGAGGTGCTGGCTTTTGCCAAGACCGTCACTGATGCGAAGTTCGAGCTGTGCCGCGCCCCCGCCGACGCCGTGAAGGACGCCGACGTGGTGGTCACTGACGTGTGGGCGTCCATGGGTCAGGAGGAGGAGAAGGCCGTCCGCGCGAAGGCCTTCGCCGGGTATTGCGTGGATGAGAAGCTCATGGAGCTGGCCCATCCCGGCTGCATGGTACAGCACTGTCTGCCTGCCCACCGGGGGGAGGAGATCAGCGCGGGCGTGTTCGAGGCCCACGCCGATGAGATCTTCGAGGAGGCCGAGAACCGGCTCCACGCCCAGAAGGCGGTCATGTACCTGCTGATGAAGGATTGACAGCAGACGGGAGATTGCGTCAAGAATAAATACAGGAAATGAAGTGCTTCCCGGGCCGAAGGCCCGAACCGTTAAAAAGCTGATGACCTCTGCGATTTATGATGCAGGGGTCATCAGCTTTTCTTCTTTCGAATCAGTTCATCTCAGTGCCTATGCAACGCCGCCGTCATCGGTGACAGCTTCCGGGATGCTCTGGTAGTCCCACTGGTGGTCGGTGTCTGCCATCAGGTCGCTGGTGACGTTGAAAAACCCCCAGCTGCCCGGATTGTCCACACCTGCGTCCCACGTGGCGTCCACGCAGTACCAGTTTCCGTTCAGCTTTACCTCGTTCCACGCATGGTTCTCCCGGCTCTGGAAGGCCGCGCCGACAACGGTGATGCACTCGATGTCCGCCATGTCCATGAGCAGCTGAAAGCCGGAAGCGAAGCCAAGACAGACGGCGGTGCGGTTCACCAGCGCGCCGTATGGCTCGAAGGACTCCCGGGGTGTCTCCGCCTGAGAATCCTGATGGGTCCAGTCGTACTCCACGTTGGCACAGATCCAGCGGTAAATGGCTCGCTCCTTTTCAAGATCAGTCATATCGCCGGTCATTACCTCGCTGAGGATACCGGCAGCGGCAGACAGGGTGATGCTGTCCTTCTCGGACAGGGAAGCGGCGTCGCCGCTCCGCCACGCAGACAGGATGGCGGAGGTGTCGTAGATGGTCATGTCGTCCAGCCCGGGATCGATGTAAGGAATGCGGCCGTTGTCCAGTCGGTCGGACTGGAGTACCTCAGGTACGCCCACGGCGTTGGCACCGTCGCCGAAGCAGCTGTCAAATGCGGCCCGGACGGCATCGGGGTCGTCGGCAATGATGAGAGCCACGTGTCCGGTTCGGCTCATGACCAAAGCGTTTTCCACCATGGCAGCCTGATCGGGGGCGTAACCGGTAAAATCGCCCTGCCGCTGGAGCAGGTAGTTCTGAAGCTGTTCTACGGCGGTGGGAATATCGTCATCGCTGAGCATGAAAACGGCCAGCTCAAAGGCGCTTGCGCCGCCTGCCCGGGCGATGGCTCCGTCGGACAGGTCGATGCCCGTCAGGCCGTAGTAAGCATCAGCGTAGTCTGTGACGTCGGGGTCGGTGGTGTACAGCTCGACGTCCTCTTGGCCGGATTCAGCCAGCATGACCTGCAAAATGGTGGAGCAGGATTGCTCTGTGGCGTCCTGCGACGATTTGGAACAGGCAGACAGAAGCAGGCCAAGGGCCAGCAGAATGGTGACGATCCGTTTTGTCATAAAAAACCACCTCTTTTGCACAGTATAGCACAGAAGAGGCGGAGGTGTCCATTTAAGAATCCCTTAAAGTATATTTGAAAAACAGAAAGAGGGCCGCAATGCGGCCCTCCGGCAGGACGGAAGATCACTCAGACAGATAGCTTTTCAGCAGCACCTGAAGCAGCTCGTCCCGGTCGAGACGGCGGATAAGAGTTCGGGCGTTGTTGTAGTTGGTGATATAGGTGGGATCCTCGGAGAGAATGTAGCCCACAATCTGATTGATAGGGTTATAGCCCTTCTCCTTAAGCGCGTTGTAAACAGTGGTGAGGATATATTTAATCTCAGCATCCTTGTCGCTGAGGACGCTGAACTTGCGTGTGTAGTCCATATCGGACATTTGGGAGCACCCCCCTGAAAAATTCTGGATCTATTGTACCCCGCCGGGAGGAAAAAGTAAAGAGACAGCAGAAAAATTTTGCCGGCCGTAACATAAATGAAAGAAAGGACCTCAAAGGGAAAGCCCTCCGGCAGAAACCAGAGGGCTTGGAGTTTCGTGTAATCAGAACACGCGGACAGCACCGACGTAGCGGGAGGAGTAGTAGCCGGTGACCAGAGAGCTGTAGATCACGCCGCCGGAACTGGGGCTGGAGGAATGGATGAACTGACCGTTTCCGACATAGATGCCTACATGGGTGATGTACTTGGAGCTGTGATATGTCTTGGTGAAGAACACCAGATCGCCGGGCTGCAGGTTGCTCCAGGAGACGCTGGTGTAACCAGCGGCCCACTGGCCGGAAGCGGTGCGGGGAACGGTGTAGCCCATGGCCTTGCACAGGTAGTACACAAAGCCGGAGCAGTCAAAGCCGGAGGGGGAAGCCCCGCCGTACTTGTAGCGGACACCCAGATACTGTTTGGCGAGAGCGACCAGCTCGTCGCCCAGACTGGAGGAGGCAGCCAGCGCGGCGGCGTCTACCTCGGTGAGGTACTCGCTGGAAACATAGCCGTTAACCTTGCCGGTGGAAATCTTGGCCCAGCCGTTGGCTTCGTCCAGAATGGTGACCACGGTGCCGGAGGAGAGCTTACCGACCTTGTCGTAGCTTGTGCCCGGGCCGCTGCGGATGTTCAGAGAGGAAGTGTTGACCTTGGCAAGCTTCTCTTCCTTGACCTCGTCCTCTTCGGCGGCGGCCTCCTCATCGGAGAGATCTGCGCCGTCTTCCAGAGCGGGGGCGGCCTCGGTCTCGTCGCTGTCGTCGGGGACAACGTCCAGATACTCGGCGGACATGAAGCCGGTCACCTTGCCGACCTGCACCTTATACCAGCCGTCCTGAATGTCGGCGAGGACGGTGACCTCGGTGCCCTTTGCGACGGTCTCCAGCGTAGCGGAGGAGGCGGAGGCCTTCTCGCGGAGACGGAGAGACTTGGCAGTGACGGTACCGGTACCGAAGGCGGCGGAAGAGATGCCAACGGTGAGGGAAAGAGTCAGGGCAGCGGCGACGACGTTCCGGACGATGAGCTTGCAGCGAACCATGTCAAAGGCCTCCAAATCTGTTTTCTTATCAGTCAGGTGTTGATGTTTTCGTTATTTGCCGGCCAGCGCCCGCATGAGCCAAGTGGCGCCCATGTCGATGGCGGAGAACAGGTCGGGCAGATCGCTCTTTTTGACCACGCGATCCCGGCTCTTCAGGTCGGGGTCGGTGAGCTGGAGCTGAAGGTGGACCTTGTCGGCGATCTCGAGCCCGCCGTCCTTGGCGGTGCTCATGATCTGAATCATAATAATGTATTTATCGGCCATGGAGCCGTAATAAATAAGGTTGCCTTTGCGGCGGAGGGGATGTCCTTTATACATCAAAACATTGTTGTTGTCAGCCATGCTGTGCCTCCTGAAAATGAAGCGGTTACGGGGTCTGTAACCGGACTTGTTACAAATTTGTAACTATTGTAACTCTTTGAAACTATTTTGTCAACATAATTCAGCATAATATTTATGCGGTGAGTGTAAAAAATACCCCGCATGGGGAGGAAACAGAAAGATGCGATTCCATAAAATGGGAAAATCAGTTCAAAAACCCGGCGAAAACTATGAAAATGTCCAAAAGGCAAGCATAAAAAAACGGCTGTCTGTGCAAGACGCAGCTTGACAGGCAACCATGGAAATAGTATAATAAATTGCTTTTATAGACAGCACTAAGCTCAGGGGAACATCTCCCCACGTTAAGTGTAGTATAACAGACGGAAGTGCAGAATGCAAGAGGAAAAAATGCAAAGTGACAACGATGCCGGGCGTGCCGGCAAAAATCCTTTACGAGTGGAGTGTGATTCGGAAATGGCAATGAAGGTCACAGACAGAGTCAAGGACGTCTACTATGGCAAGACCCTGCGCAAGAGCTTCGCCCGCAGGGAGGAGATTCTGGAGATGCCCTACCTGCTGGAGATCCAGAAGAAATCTTACAAGTGGTTCTTCGAGACCGGCCTGCAGGAAGTATTCGACGACGTAGAGGCCATCACGGACTATGCGGGGAATCTGGAGCTGTCCTTTACCGGCTTCTCTATGGACGATCCTCCCAAGTACACCATTGAGGAGTGCAAGGCGCAGGACGCGACCTACGCCGCCCCCATTAAGGTCAAAGTTCGCCTGCGCAACAAGGAGACGGAAGAGATTAAGGAGCAGGAAATCTTCATGGGCGACTTTCCGCTCATGACCGATGCCGGCACTTTCGTCATCAACGGCGCGGAGCGCGTCATCGTCTCCCAGATTGTCCGTTCCCCCGGCGTGTACTATTCCCGGAACGAGGACAAGGCGGGCAACGTGACCTACGCCACCACCGTCATTCCATACCGCGGTGCATGGCTGGAGTATGAGACGGATCTGTCCGACGTGTTCTATGTCCGCATCGACAAGAACCGCAAGCTGCCTGTCACCTGCCTGATCCGTGCCGTCGGCCCCAAGACTGACGCGGAAATCATCGACATGTTCGGCGAGGATCCCCGGCTGCTGGCCACGATGGAGAAGGACACCTGCAAGACCTATGAGGAGTCTCTGCTTGAGATCTACCGCAAGCTGCGTCCCGGTGAGCCTCCCACGGTGGATTCCGCAGAGAGCCTGCTCAACACCCTGTTTTTTGACCCCCGCCGGTACGACCTGTCCGCTGTGGGCCGCTATAAGTTCAACAAGAAGCTGGCCATCTGGAGCCGCCTGACCGGACAGAAGCTGGCCGCTCCCGTGACCGACCCCCGCACCGGCGAGATCCTGGCCGAGGCGGGCGAGGTGCTCACCCGCGAGCGCGCCAAGGAGCTGGAGGCCTGCGGCGTGAACGAGGCCGTGGTGGAGGTGGACGACCTGCACACCGGCGTCCACATGGTCAAGGTATTCTCCAACCACATGGTGGATATGAAGGGCTTCGTGGACTTCGACCCCGAGGAGGCCGGCGTGTCCGAGAAGGTGCGTTACTCCGTGCTCATGGAGCTGCTGGAGCGCCGGGACGCCGAGGGCCTGAGCGAGGATGAGTTCAAGGAACTCATTCATGACAATATGGACGCCCTCATTCCCAAGCATATCATTGTGGACGATATCATGGCGTCCATCAACTATCTGAACTGTCTGGCCTTTGGCGTCGGCTCCGCCGACGACATCGACCATCTGGGCAACCGCCGCCTGCGCTGCGTGGGTGAGCTGCTCCAGAACCAGTTCCGCATCGGATTCACCCGGATGGAGCGTGTCATCCGTGAGCGCATGACCATTCAGGATCTGGACATCGTCACCCCCCAGTCCCTCATTAATATCCGTCCGGTCACCGCTGCTATCAAGGAGTTCTTTGGTTCCAGCCCTCTGAGCCAGTTTATGGATCAGACCAACCCGCTGGCCGAGCTGACCCACAAGCGCCGCCTGTCCGCTCTGGGTCCCGGCGGCCTGTCCCGTGACCGCGCGTCCTTCGACGTCCGCGACGTTCACTACAGCCATTACGGCCGCCTGTGCCCCATCGAGACACCCGAAGGTCCGAACATCGGCCTGATCTCCTATCTGGCCTCCTACGCCCGCGTCAACCGCTACGGCTTCATCGAGGCCCCCTATCGCAAGGTGGAGCACATTAAGGACGAGAACGGTAAGGTCGTGGCCGCCCGGGTCACCGATCAGGTGGATTACATGACCGCCGACGTGGAAGATGAGTTCAACG
>CAYNEH010000114.1:0-6021 GCA_964396195.1 uncultured Oscillospiraceae bacterium | reverse complement strand
GGAGCAGGGTGTCCACCTGAACGGGCTGTGTCTCCTCCAGCACGCCGCGGGTAAATTTCGTGTTGAATTCCGGAATGGCGACGGCGCCCGTGGGGCCAAGCAAGGGGTCATCCTCAAAACCCAGCTTTTCCGATGAAGTGAACAGGCTGAGGGTGTCCGGATCATCCAGCCTGATCTTCGTTGGGTCTACCCCGGTGATGTCCTGAAGCATCCGGATCATAGTGGGATCATCGTGCCCCAGCATGTCAAGCTTCAGCAGGTTGGACTCCATGGAGTGATATTCAAAATGGGTGGTGATGATGTCGGAGTCTTTGTCATCCGCCGGATGTTGAACCGGGCAGAAATCATAGATTTCCTTGTCCTGAGGAATGACCACCATGCCGCCGGGGTGCTGTCCGGTGGTGCGCTTGACGCCGACGCAGCCCTTGGCCAGCCGCATAACCTCTGCAAATGGTACTTCCTTCCCGATACGCTCCATGTACTTCCGAACATAACCGATGGCGGTCTTTTCTGCCACGGTGCCGATGGTGCCCGCCCGGAACACATGCTCGTTTCCGAACAATTCAAAAGTGTAACGGTGAGCGTTGGACTGGTACTCGCCGGAGAAGTTCAGGTCAATATCTGGCACCTTGTCGCCGCCAAAGCCCAGAAACGTCTCGAAGGGGATGTTAAAGCCGTCCTTTTCGTAGTCCGCGCCGCACACCGGACATTTCATATCTGGCATATCCGCGCCGCAGCCAAATGGGTGCGCCGGATCCTGTGCATAGTCAAAGTCGGAGTGCTTGCAGTTGGGACAACGGTAGTGGGCAGGCAGCGAATTCACCTCAGTGATACCGGACATAAACGCAACCAGTGAAGAACCGACGGAGCCCCGGGAGCCCACCAGATAACCGTGCTCCAGCGAGTTCTGCACCAGCTTCTGGGCGGACATGTAGATGACATCATAGTGACAGCCGATGATGTCCTTCAACTCGGCGTTGATGCGATCCACCACGATTTTGGGTGGCTCATCGCCGTACAGCCGATGCGCCTTGCCCCACACCAGATCCTTCAGCTGACCCGCAGAATTTTCGATTTTCGGCGCGAACAGGCCTTGCGGCAGAGGACGTACGTTGTCAATCCAGCTTGCAATCCGGGCCGGTTCGTCGATGACCACCCGATGGGCCGTCTCCGACCCAAGATAGCGGAATTCCTCCAGCATTTCCTCCGTAGTGCGGAAGTACAGCGGGTTAGGGCTGTCCGCGTCGTCAAATTCCTTGGCCGCCAGCAGAACATGGCGATAGATCTCGTCCTCCGGCTCCATGAAATGTACATCGCCGGTGGCGCACACCGGCTTGCCCAGCGTGTCGCCCAGCGCAACCACCTTGCGGTTGAAATTCCGCAAGTCCTCCATGTCCCGGGCGATACAGTGGCCCTCCTTGTCCGGCCGCAACATATATGCGTTGTTGGACAAGGGCTGAATCTCCAGATAGTCGTACCACGAGGCGATGCGCTCCAGCTCCCGGTCGTCCTTGCCGTCCACGATGGCCCGAAACAGCTCCCCCGCCTCGCAGGCGGAGCCCATGATCAGCCCCTCCCGGTTCTCGTTGATGAGGGACTTCGGCATGATGGGGAATCGGTTGTAGTGCTCCAGATGACTCTTGGACACCAGCTTATAAAGATTACGCAGACCCGTCTGGTTTCGGGCGAGAATGATAAGGTGGTACGCAGAACGTCGGCTCCTGCCGCCGCGCTTCATGCCGCTGAGGATACCGTTCACCTGCGCAATTCGGTTGACGCCCACCTTTCGCATCTCGGGGATCAACGACCAGAAGATCTGTCCGCACACGGCGGCGTCGTCAAAGGCTCGATGGTGCTGGAAGGGCGGCAGTTCCAGATGACTGGCCACCGTGTCCAACCGGTGGTTGCCCAGCTCCGGGCACAGGTACTGGGCGAGAATCAATGTGTCGATCCACAGCGGGTCGAAGACCCGCCCGGCGCGCTGGCAATACTCCCGGATAAAGCCCACATCAAACTCCGCATTGTGGGCCACCAGCGGCCGATCCCCCGCCCAATCCAGGAAGGCATTCACCGCGTCCGCCGGACGGGGCGCGCCCTTCAGCATCTCGTCGGTGATACTGGTGAGCGAGACGGTCTTAGCGCTCAGCGGGTGCCCCGGCTGGGCAAAGGACGCGAACCTGTCCACCACCTCGCCGCCTCGCATGAGCACCGCGCCGATCTCGATGATCTGGTCCGAGCGCTTGTCAAGGCCGGTGGTCTCAAGGTCAAAGGCCACAAACTCGTCCTCCAGCCCCATGTCGCCGGGGCCGTGGATGGCCACGCGCTCGTCCACGTCGTTCTGGAAATAAGCCTCTACGCCGTAGAGAATCTTGATCTTCTTGCCCTTGTCCGAGGCGCTGTACGCATCGGGGAAGGACTGGAGCACGCCGTGATCCGTGATGGCAATGGCGGGATGCCCCCAGCTGATGGCCTTCTTGACCACCTCTTTCGTGTCGCACAAGGCGTCCATCATGGACATTTTTGTATGTAGATGCAGCTCGATCCGCTTTTCCGGCGCGTTGTCCTTCCGGCCCTCCGGCTTGGGCAGTTCGTTGATGCCGTAAGGCTCCAGCACCATGTCGCTCTCAAAGCGGCTGACGGTCAGCCGCCCCTGAATCTGAAGGTGTTGCCCCACCTTGACGTCCTTGATGATGGGCTTGGCTACCTCGCCGTCCATGAACTGGTTCACCCGGATGGAGCCGGTGTAGTCGGTGACATCGAAGCACACCACCCACGCCTTCCGGCGGGGCAGCTCCCGATGCTCCACGTTGAATACGTCGCCTTCAATAAGCACGTTGCCCATGTCCAGCTCCAGTTCGCCAATGGGCGTGGGCTGCTTCCGGGAGCTGATCTTGCCGAAAATCTGCTTGACCCGTACCTTTTTTCCCGCGGCGGAGGTGGCGGTGGGGGCGTTGTCCTGCTTGCCCATTACCGACTTGCGCATTGCTTCCATCCGGGCAAAGAGATCCTCCTTCTGCCCGTCCTTGGGCGGCTCCGGGATGTCCGGCTTCGCGGCCGCCTGCTTTTGGGGCTTAGGTACCGCCTTCGGCGCGGTGGACTTTGCTTTTGGAGCTGCAGAAGCCGCGTTGGCCGTAGGCTTGGGCTGCGCGGTCTCCGGCTTCGGCTGGGACGTGCGCTTCTCCTGCCTGGAACTCACCGCATCTGCGGCCGGGCGAGTGGCCGTCGGAACGGTCTGGTGCTGTACCGCTGCGGGTTCCGGCGCGACAATTCTCACCCGGGCGGACTGGAGCTTGAAGCACTGCATCAGCAGCTGCTCCGTCCGGGCCAGTACCTCTGCTCCGGGGTCGCGCCCCTGAACGGACACCTCCATGGAACGGGACGCCTTGTTCACCCGTACCTCCACCGGAAAGTTCCCCAGCGCTGCCAGAATATCCTCTGGCAGGCGGCACCGGCCGAAGGTCTGTTCAAATGTCAGCATGCTGCGCTCCGCCATGAAATAACGCTCCTTGTTACAATGTATCAATCAGCTTCATCAGCTCGGGCACCAGCTGATCCTCCGGCACCTTTGCCACGATCTGGCCCCTTTTAAAGAGAACGCCCTCTCCCCGGCCGCCGGCAATGCCTACATCTGCGTGGCGTGCCTCCCCCGGGCCGTTGACGATACAGCCCATCACGGCCACCGTAATGGGCTTGTCCACCCGTTCCAGCAACGTTTCCACTTCCCGCGCCATGGGGATCAGGTCGATATTTGTCCGGCCGCAGGTGGGGCAGGCAATGAGCTCCGGCCCATCTTTCCGCAGGCCCACAGCCTTCAGAATCTGCTTTGCCACAGCGATCTCCTCCACCGGGTCCGCCGTCAGCGTCACCCGGAAGGTGTCACCGATACCGAGAGCCAGCAGGCCGCCGATCCCGGCGGCGGACTTGATAGTGCCCAGCCCCGGCGTTCCTGCTTCCGTGACGCCCAGATGGAGCGGATAGTCGTACCGCTCCGCCATCAGCCGGTAGGCCCGCATGGTCACCGGCACGCTGGACGCCTTCAGCGAGATGCAGATGTCATGAAAATCAAACTGCTCCAGCAGCCGGACATGGCCCAACGCACTCTCTACCAGTGCCTCCGGAGTCGGCCCTCCGTACTTTTCCAGCAGGGGCTTCTCCAGCGATCCGCCGTTGACGCCGATGCGGATTGGCACGCCGCGCTCCCGACAGGCGTCCGCCACCGCACGAACTCGTTCGTGCGAACCAATGTTGCCAGGGTTGATGCGAATCTTGTCAATGCCCTGTTCTACCGCTTTCAGCGCCAGCCGGTAGTCAAAATGGATGTCCGCCACCAGCGGTACGGGGCTTTCAGCTTTCAGCGCTCCGATGGCCTCAGCTGCGGCCATATCCGGCACTGCTACCCGAACGATGTCACACCCAGCAGCGGCTAACGCCCTGATCTGGCTCAATGTCTTTTCCACGTCGTGAGTGGGCGTATTGGTCATGGACTGGATGGTGACGGGAGCCCCGCCGCCAATCTTCACGCCGCCCACGGTGATCTGTCTGCTCATATCAAAAACCTCTTGTCACGCAAAAATGATCTTCCACACGTCGTTGAATGCCACCGCAATCATCAGCACGATGAGCAGAAGGAAGCCCGCCGTGTGGACGTAGCCCTCGTACTTCGCTTGGATGTTCTTCCGGCTGAACAGGTACACCACTGCGTTAATCAGCACGAAAAAGATCCGTCCGCCGTCCAGCGCCGGGATGGGCAGCATGTTCATCACCGCAAGATTCACCGAAATAAACGCCACAAAATACAGCACGTTGAAGATGCCGTCCAGAACAGTCTCGGAAGCTGCCCCGACGCTGCCCACTGCATCTACGATGCCGATGACACCGGACATTGACCGAATGCTGACCTGCCCGGTGACCAGATCGATCAGGCCCTGCCACACAACGCGAACAAAATCCAGTGTCTGGAGCACCGCCAGCTTGAGTCTGCCACATGCGTTCAGCGTATCCACCTGGCCGAAGATAAGCCCGAAGCCGGTGGTTGTTCCGCCCTCATATTCGTACTCGAAGCGCTCCATTGGAAGGTCTTTCAGCACAACTTTCTCTCCGCCGCGCTCCACCACAAGATCCATCCCCTGCCCGTCGTTCCGGCTGAAGTAGGTGATCACATCGTTGTACATCAGAATAGCATGGCCGTCCACGCTGAGAATCCGGTCGCCCACCATCAGGCCGTTTTCTCCCTGCTGAGTGAAGCCGTCAGCAAACTCGGTGATAACCGGGACTCGGACCTGCGTCGCGCCCGCGTAAAGGATAGTGACCAGCAGCAGCCCCAGCAGAAAATTCATAAAGGAGCCTGCAGCCAGAATGACGAGCTTTTTCCACCACGACTGAATGGAAAAAGCGCGAGGATCCCCCGTCTCCTCGTCCTCGCCCTCCATGGCGCAGTAGCCGCCGATGGGAAGCGCCCGGAAGGAGTACTGCGTCTCCCCTTTTGTCCTGCTCCAGATAGCCGGGCCCATACCGATGGAAAATTCATTCACCTTGACCCGCAGCAGCTTGGCCGTAAAAAAATGGCCGAACTCATGAATGGCCACCATGATGCCGAAAAACAGAATCGCCAGCAGGATATACAGGAGCTTTACCACGAATCGATTCACCTCAGATCAGAAAGCACGGCCTGCCGGGCCGCCCGGTCAGCCGCCAGAATATCGTCCAGAGACGGCTTCTCCACAAACGGCACCGTCGCAAGCGCTCGCTCCACCAGCCGGGCAATGTCAAGAAAGCCGATCTTATCCTCCAGAAACAGACCCACTGCCGCCTCATTCGCGCCATTGAGCACAGCTGTAGAGTTTCCGCCCTTTCGGGCGCACCCCAGCGCCAGCGCAAGACAGCGGAAGGTGTCCGTATCCGGCGCGTGGAACGTCAGCGGCGGGCAGTTCAGCAGGTCCAGCGGCGTGACCGGGCCATCCGACCGCTCCGGCCAGGTCAAGGCGTACTGGATTGGCAGGCGCATATCGGCGGAGCCCATCT
>CAYNEH010000113.1:0-6058 GCA_964396195.1 uncultured Oscillospiraceae bacterium | reverse complement strand
CCACTCGGACGCAGATGTACTGGTTCACGCAGTGATGGACGCACTGCTGAGCGCTGCCGGGCTATGGGACATCGGGCATGCCTTCCCGGACAGCGACCCGAACTACAAGGACATTTCCAGTATGCGTTTGCTGGGAATTGTCATGGAGATGCTCCGTGCGGAGGGCCTTTCCGTGGGAAACATCGACGCCACCATTCTGGCCCAGCGACCCAAGCTGGCGCCCTATATTCCTGCCATGCGGGCAGCTATCGCACGGGCGGTGGGCGTGCCGGAAAACCGCGTGAACGTCAAAGCCACCACCGAGGAGGGCCTTGGCTTTACCGGAAGCGGCGAAGGCATCGCGGCCCACGCCGTGGCATTGCTGGAGGAAAAATGACAGAGTGCGATGGATCAACACCCCTTCAGCGGCAAAGAATGCTGATGTTGCGGTAGAGACTGGGGCGAAGTGTGTATTTTTACAGGATGCTGGCGAAGAATACAGCAAGCTGGATCGCGTCATCTGGGCGCGGCGGGATATCCAGAAATAAAAGGGGGCGCGGCTTTCGCCGCGCCCCTTTGCTGTTGCGGCCCCGTCCGGTGGGAAAGAATGAAAAAAATATGAATTTCACTGCCGTATCCTTGCCTTTTATACGTCGGTACGATATAATATGCTAATAGACTGGAAACTGGAAGTTTATGCGCATCAGACAGTCTGACACCGGAAGCAATGGGGGCGTGGAGCCATGGGAGACAATTTGCTACAATTGATCAGCAATGCGCTTGGCTATGTCAGAATGATCGGCCTGTCCGACGTGCTGGACATTGTCATCGTGGCCTACGCAATCTACCATATTTTACAGTTTATCCGCCGGACCCGATCCGGTCAGGTCGCAAAAGCCATCCTCATCATTTTCGTGGTGTTCGGCATCGCCAGCCTGCTGAAGCTGCGCGTGGTCTCTTATATCTTCAGCAAAGCGGTAGAGCTGGGGCTGCTTTCGCTGGTCATCATCTTCCAGCCGGAGATTCGCCGGGTATTGGAGCGGATGGGCAGCGGCAGGATCAAGGAGTTCTTTGTGATCGAGGCCGCTGCGGAGGACGTTCCGGCGGCCATCCGGGAGACGGTGGAGGCTTACACCTCCATGTCCAAGGACAAGGTAGGCGCACTGATGGTCTTCGAGCGCAGAACTGTGCTGGATGATGTCATCAAGTCCGGCACGCCGCTGGATGCAGCGGTGTCGGCAGAGCTGCTGAAGAACCTGTTCTGGAACAAAGCGCCCCTGCACGACGGGGCTGTCATCGTCCGCAACGGACGCATTGTGGGCGCGGGCTGTATGCTCCCCCTGTCCGGCAACACCAATCTGAGCCGGGATCTGGGTATGCGCCACCGGGCGGGCATCGGCATCAGCGAGAATTCCGACGCGGTGGTGGCCATCGTCTCCGAAGAGACGGGCTCCATCTCCGTGGCCATCAACGGGATGCTCAAGCGGCATCTGTCGCCGGAGACGCTGGGCCGTCTGCTAAAGAATGAACTGATGCCGGATGTGGAGGAAAAGAAACCATCAACCGCCGCCAGGCTCACCAACGTGTTCCGCACCAAAAAGGGAGACAAGGGCAATGGGAAAGAAGATTCTTGACAGCAAGGTGCTCTATGTGGTTCTGTCCATCCTAATCGCGGTGGGGCTGTGGTTTTACGTTGTGACCCGGGACGGAAACGAGGACACCCAGACGTACAGCGGCATCCCGGTGGTGTTCGAGGGCAAGGATATACTGGAGAGCAACGGCCTGATGATTCTGGATGAGAACATCACGGTCAGTGTCCGGGTTCGCGCGCCGGTGAATACCATCGCCAAGCTGCGCCGGGACGACATCACGGCGAAGGTGGACGTGTCCTCCATCACGTCGGAGGGAAAGATTACCTTGGGCTACACCGTGACCTATCCCGCAGCGCTGCGCAGCGACTTGTCTCAGGAGAGCCAGAGTCCCACCAATATCACCTTCACCGTGGTCAAGTACGTCAGCGACGTACCCATTGAGATCCGCGGCGTGTTCAACGGTACCGTGGCCGACGGCTATGTGCCGGGAGACGCAGAGGATGATTTCAAGTTCTCGCCGGGGACTTTGTCCGTCAGCGGGCAGGCGTCGTTGGTCAACCAGATCGCCTATGCACAGGTGGTGGTGGACGGGACGAACCTGACTGAGTCCATCGCCGGTGACTATACCTATCAGTTCATTAGCAACAGCGGTGAGGTGCTGGAAAATCTGGATGTGTCCTGTTCCACCGATACCGTCTATACCACATTCCCCATCCGGGCCACAAAGTCGGTGCCGCTGAAGATCGAGACCACTGCCGGCGGCGGCATCACGGAAGCCAACGTGACCGTTGACATCGAGCCTGAGACTATCACTGTGGCCGGCTCCCGCAGCGATGTTGACGCCATTGAGGAGATCACCCTGAAAAATATCAACCTCGCCACCGTCCGGGACGGTGACGTGCTGACCATCCCCATCCCGCTGGCTGATGAGCTTGAAAACCTCAGCGGCCAGACGGAAGCCACTGTCACCGTCCACATCAGCGGCGTGGAGACCCGAAGTATTGAGACCACCAATATCTCCGCCATCTATGTGCCGGAGGGCTGGCGCAGTGAAAAGGTCACTCAGGCTGTCACCGTGGAGGTCCGGGGCACGGCGGAGGCGCTGGCCGGGATCAGCGGTGAAAATATCCGGGTGGTGGCGGATCTCTCTGAGATTACCGATCCATCCTCCGGACAGTACACCATCACTGCCAAGGTCTATCTGGACAACGTAGGCGGCAGCGCGGGCGTTGTGGGCACGGATTACAGGGTGGTCGTGTCCCTGACCCGTTAAGCCGTGTTCGGATATGTCCGCCCGGCGCTGAACGCTTTGCCGCAGGCGGAGCAGGATGTCTACCGGGGCGTTTACTGCGGGCTGTGCCATACCATGGGCCGACGGCACGGCTTCTGGAGCCGCTTTACACTCAACTATGATTTTACCTTTCTGGCCGTTTTGTTTGCCGCCGGGGGCGGCGGAGAGACCTGCGCCTGCCGCTGCCCTGTTCATCCGCTGCAAAAGCAGCGGGAATGTCTGTCGGGTACGACCATGGACGTGGCGGCGGACGCCAGCATGATTCTCACATGGTACAAGCTCCGGGACGACGTGGAGGACAAGAACTTTTTCGCGGGCCTGCCAGCGCGGTTCCTCAGCGCGGTGTTCGGCCGCTCCTCCCGCCGGGCGGAAGCGAGAATGCCGCGGTTCGCGGAGGAAGTCCGGCAGGGCCTTGCCCGGCTTCATGAGCTGGAGCAGGTAAACTCCGCAGAGCTTGACCGGGCGGCGGACTCCTTTGCACGGATTCTTCAAGCCGCGGCCCCGACGGACGGCGGAGCAGTGTTCCAGCGGACGGCGGCTCAGCTGCTGTACCACGTTGGCCGCTGGATCTACCTCATCGATGCGTGGGACGACCTGAAAGAGGACAGAAGGAAAAACCGCTACAACCCGCTGGACGCCCGGTTTCACGGTAGGGCAGAGGAACAGCGGGAGTATGTGTCCACCACCATGACCCATTCACTGAGAATGGCGGCGTCCGCCGCCAACCTCATGGAGCTTGGCTCTTGGGAGCCGATCATCATCAACACGCTGTACCGAGGCCTTCCTGCGGTGCAGGAGGCAGTGCTGTCCGGACGATGGAAGGAAATGAAGAAACAACGCAGGGAGATAAACAGATGAAAGATCCATATACCGTGCTGGGCGTCGATCCTGGCGCCAGCGACGAAGAAGTCAAAAAGGCATACCGGGATCTTGCTCGGAAATACCATCCGGACAATTACCAGAACAACCCGCTGGCTGACCTCGCCGAAGAGAAGATGAAGGAGATCAATGAGGCCTACGATGCCATCACCAAGTCCCGCTCCGGGGGCTCCTCCGGGAGCTCCTCCGGCGGGTACCAGTCCGGCTATCAGAATCGGCAGAGCTATTCCTCGTCCGGTAATTCCGTTTACGCGCAGGTGCGTCAGTATATCAACATGGGCAATCTGGACACGGCGGAGCAGCTCCTGCAGGGCAGCGGCAACAAGAGCGCAGAGTGGTATTTCCTGATGGGGGCCATTGCCTACCGCCGGGGCTGGCTGGACGAGGCCCGGCAGAATTATGAGCTTGCCTGCCAGATGGAGCCGAACAATCCGGAATACCGGCAGGCTCTGAACATGATGCAGCAGGGCGGCTATGCCTATCATGGCTCCGACATGATGGGGACAAACTGCGACTCACTTGACTGCTGTACTACCTTGATGTGCATGAACTGCCTGTGCGGAGGGTGCCGATGAGAGCGGGAGTCCGAGCGCGGAAAATCGTTCTCCCGGCGATTTTCGGGGCGATGGCGTTGATTTTTCTGTTTATTGCCGCTGTCTCGCCCACAGGAAGCTGGGGCATCGTGGCGGTGGCTGGACTGATGCCGGTGGCGGTGGTGCTGGAAGTTGGAATCTCTGCCGGTTTCCTCTGCTGGGTGGGCGTGACCATTCTGGCATTCCTGCTGCTGCCGGATAAGCTCATGGCCCTGCTGTTCGGGGCGCTGTTCGGGCTTTATCCCATCGTAAAGGGCCTGATTGAGCGGCTGCGCCGCCTTCCGCTGGAGTATCTGCTGAAGCTGGCCTTTTTTAACGTCAGCCTGACGGTGATCTACCTGACCATGCGGGCCGCCGTACTGGCTTCTCTTCCGGAGGCACTGAGCGCTGCCGTGTGGGTGATGTATCTGGCGGGCAACGTGATTTTTCTGGTATATGACTACGGCCTTACCAAGCTGATCGCCTTATATATGACGAGAATTCATAAACGCGCGCGGTGAGCGCGGCGAAGGGAAGGATTGTTTTGATTAAGAGCATGACCGGCTACGGCCGGGGAGAGGCGGTCTTTGACGGGCGCACCATCGTGGTGGAGGTCCGCGCGGTGAACAACCGCTATCTGGACTGCACGGTGAAGATGCCTCGGGCCTATATTTTTGCAGAGGACGCGCTGAAAGCCCGGGTGCAGGCGTCGGTGGCCCGCGGCAAGCTGGACGTATTCGTGAACATCAGCGATGCCGGGGCGGAGGGCGTCTCCGTCACCGTTAACGAGAATCTGGCCAAGGCTTATATCGACGCGCTGGCGCGACTTCATGAACTCAGCGGCGGCAAAGCGCCGGAGAGCTATTCCGTCACCGATCTGGCCCGTTTTCCCGATGTGTTGACGGTAGAGAAGCAGGAGGAGGACCAGAATACGCTGAAGGAGCAACTTCTCACGGCGCTGGATTTGGCCCTTGCGGACTTCTCCGCCATGCGGGCGAAAGAGGGTGAGCGGCTGGCGGAGGATATCCTGAGCCGTGCCGCCACTATCGAGACACTGGTGGGCCGGGTAGAGGAACGTTCCCCCCAGACGGTGAGCGAGTATCGAAACCGGCTGGAGACCAAGATGGCCGAAGTGCTCCAAAACACCCAGATTGACGAGAGCAGACTGCTCACCGAGGCGGCCATTTTTGCCGACAAAATCGCCGTGGACGAGGAAACCGTGCGTCTGCGCAGCCACATTTCCCAGCTGCGGGAGCTGCTGGCCAAGGGCGGTGCTGTGGGCCGGAAGCTGGACTTTCTCATTCAGGAGTTTAACCGGGAGGCCAACACCATTGGCTCCAAGTGCAGCGACATCGAGATTGCCCGCTATGTGGTTGACATCAAGGCCGAGATTGAGAAGATCCGGGAGCAGGTTCAGAATCTGGAGTAAACAGCAAGGGAGTGAGCGGGGATGAAGCTTTTCAACATCGGCTTTGGCAGCGTTGTATCCACCCAGCGGGTGATAGCCATGGTTAGCCCGGAGTCCGCACCCATCAAGCGCCTCACACAGGAGGCCCGGGAGCGGGGCACGCTGGTGGACGCAAGCTACGGACGCAAGACCCAGACCGTCCTCATCATGGACAGCGGGCATGTGATTTTGTCCTCACTCGCACCTGACGTATTATCGGCCAGAGCCGAAGATCAGAAAGACAGCCAGAGAGAGATGGAGGACGAGAGTTTATGAGCGATCAGAAAAAGAAAAAAGG
>CAYNEH010000112.1:0-6080 GCA_964396195.1 uncultured Oscillospiraceae bacterium | reverse complement strand
CTTCATAAAGGATTTGCTTCTGCTATGAACATTTTCGACATCATGGGGCCCATCATGGTGGGGCCGTCATCGTCCCACACCGCCGGGGCGGCCCGGATGGGCCGGGTGGCCCGGCATCTGCTGGGCAGTCAGCCCGCCCGGGCGGAAATCCTGCTCCACGGCTCCTTCGCCGCCACCGGCGCCGGCCACGGCACTGACCGGGCCATCGTGGCCGGCCTGCTGGACATGTCTCCCGACCACCCGGACATCCCCCGGAGCTTCCAGCTTGCCAAGGAGGCCGGGATGGAGGTGACCATCCGCACGGTGGATCTTCACAATGCCCATCCAAACACCGCCGTTATGAATCTGGACAACGGCAAGGGGCGGGTTCTGTCCGTCTGCGCCTCCTCGCTGGGCGGCGGCCGCATCCGTGTCAACTCCATCGATGGCATGGAGGCCGCCTTTTCCGGCGAGATGCCCACCCTCATCATCCGCAACGAGGACAAGCCCGGCATCGTCTCCGAGGTCAGCTCCCTGCTCTCCCGCTACGGGGCCAATATCGCCACCATGCAGCTCTATCGGGATCGCCGGGGCGGGCTGGCGGTGATGGTCATGGAATTTGACGCGGCGCTCCCGGCGGAGCTGATCCCGACCCTGTCCGGCCTGTCCGGCGTGGTGTGGTGCACCTATCTCGACATGGAGGAAAAATAACTATGTCTTTCCAATCAGTGGAGCATCTTCTGTCCGCCGCGGCGGACAAGCCCCTGTGGCAGGCGGTGCTGGACGACGACTGTCAGGACCGGGGCGTCTCCCCCGCCGCCAGCATGGTGAAAATGACCCGCATGTGGGCGGCCATGTGCCGCTCCGTGGCGGATTACGATCCGAATCGCCGCTCCCCCTCCGGCCTGTCCGGCGGTCAGGGGGCGAAAATGGAGGCCGCTTCCGATCCGCTGTGCGGCCCGTTCCTGCAATCCGTCATCGCCACCGCCCTGAAGGTGGGCGAGCACAACGCCTGCATGGGCCGCATCGTGGCCGCCCCAACCGCCGGAGCCAGCGGCGTCATGCCCGCCGTGCTGCTCCCGCTCAAAAATCGGGACGGTCTGTCCGACAAGACGATGGTGGAGTGCCTGTACGTGGCCGCCGGATTCGGTCAGGTCATCGCCGCCCGGGCCTCTATCTCCGGCGCGGAGGGCGGCTGTCAGGCGGAGGTGGGCTCCGCCTCCGGCATGGCCGCCGCCGCCCTTGTCCACGCCCGTGGGGGCACCCCGGCCCAGATGGCCGCCGCCTGCGCCATGGCTCTCCAGAACGTGCTGGGGCTGGTGTGCGACCCGGTGGCCGGACTTGTAGAGGTGCCCTGTGTCAAGCGCAACGTCATGGGCGCGGTGAACGCCATGGCCTGTGCGGACATGGCGCTGGCGGGCATAATCGGCGCCATCCCCTGCGACGAGGTCATCGACGCCATGGCCGCCGTGGGCCGCAGTCTCCCCGCCGCCCTGCGGGAGACAGGCGAAGGCGGGTTGGCCGCAAGCCCGACGGGGAGAAAAATTGCCGAGGGGCAATAAAGCTCAACGGGTGACGGCCTTTGCATCCCGAAGAGAAGAAAAAGAAATGTTTCCGGTTTCCGGTTATTTATCGCGAGGAGGGCTCATATGGCAAAGAAAGCAAAAATGCCCAAAGGCACGGAATGGCGGCATGTGGAAAACAAAAAGCTGGTCTACACCGTCTACTTTGTTCTGCGGCTGTCCGTGGTCGGCATGCTCATCGCCCAGATCTTCAACCGGAACTTTGAAAACGTCCTGCTGTGCGTGCTGACGCTGGTGCTGTTCATGCTGCCCTCCGCCTTCGAGCGGCGGCTCCACATCGACCTGCCCGACACGCTGGAGGTCATCATCCTGCTGTTCATCTACGCGGCGGAGATTCTGGGCGAAATTGAATCCTTCTATGTCCAGTTTCCGCACTGGGACACGGTGCTCCACACCCTCAACGGCTTTCTCTGCGCCGCCATCGGCTTCGCGCTGGTGGACATCCTGAACCGCAGCGACAAGGTGGCCATGAGCCTGTCCCCCTTCTACCTGGCCGTCATGGCCTTCTGCTTCTCCATGACCATCGGCGTACTTTGGGAATTCTTTGAGTTCTCCATGGACCGCATCCTTCTCTTCGATATGCAGAAGGACACCGTCATCAACACCCTCTCCTCCGTTGACCTCGACCCCAATCACGGCACCACCGCCGTGGTCATCCGCGACATCAAGGACACCATTCTGGTGCTGGAGGACGGCTCTCAGGTGGCGCTGGGTCTGGGCGGTTATCTGGACGTGGGCATCATCGACACCATGGAGGACCTGTTCGTCAACTTCATCGGCGCGGCGGTGTTCTCCGTCATCGGCTATTTCTACGTCAAGAGCCGCGGCAAGGGCCGCTTCGCCGCCCGGTTCATCCCGCAGGTCATGGACGCGCCCCCGGAGGAAGACGCACCGCAAAACAGAGGATAGGCGAGGATTTCACCGCCTATCCTCTGTTTTTTTCATATTAAAATAGGATTTTCACCCCGCATTCTTTACATTCTCCACGAATTTTCGCAAAGGCGCGCAAATCACGTTGACAAACCGGTCTTGAGCATTTATCATTGACTTTAATCATCTAAAGCAAATGCAGTGACCGGGCAAGTATCCCCCCTGCGCAAGCCCAGAGAAAAGGCGGCTGGTGCGAGCCTTTGTGAGCGGGGAGCGGTGAACATCACCCGAGAGCAGTCCGGCTGAAACGGGCGCGCGGCGCTCCCCAGTAGGCCGGAACGGTCCCCCCGTTACCGGGCAACGAGTGTGCGCCCAACGGCGCAAACGTAGGTGGTACCACGGAGCATGGCTTCGTCCTATGACGGACGAAACCATGCTTTTTTGTCTTTTCCGGCGGCCCCGGCGGCGGGGTTCGGTCGGCATAATTTCAAAGGAGGGAGAACTCACAATGTTGATGAAAGGTTCCCAGATCGTGATGGAGTGCCTGATGGAGCAGGGGGTCGAGGTGATTTTCGGCTATCCCGGCGGCACGATTCTGAACATCTACGATGAATTTGAGCTCCACGGCTACAAAAAGAAGATGAGGCACATCCTGACAAGCCACGAGCAGGGCGCTTCCCATGCCGCCGATGGTTACGCCCGCTCCACCGGCAAGGTGGGCGTGTGCTTCGCCACGTCCGGCCCCGGCGCCACCAACCTGGTCACCGGCATCGCCACCGCCTACTACGACTCCTCCCCCGTTGTGTTCATCACCTGCAACGTATCGGAGAACCTGATCGGCAAGGACTCCTTTCAGGAGGTGGACATCACCGGCATCACCATGCCCATCACGAAGTGCAACTATCTGGTGAAGGACGTGACCAAGCTGGCCGACGTCATCCGGGAGGCCTTCGCCATCGCCCGCTCGGGCCGCCCCGGCCCTGTCCTCATCGACATCGCCAAGAATGTCACCGCCGCCTCGGCGGATTACGAGCCGCTGCCCGTGTCCGAGCACGCCAACCACGGCCGTCTGGCCAATATGCTCCGCCGGGCCTCCCACGACCTGCGCACCCCCGAGCCGGACCACGGCGACATTGACAAGCTGCTGGACATGATCGAGCAATCCAAGCGGCCCATGGTGCTGGTAGGCGGCGGCGTCATCCGCTCCAAGGGCGCGGTGCCCGAGTTCCGCCGGTTCATCGAACGGCTGGACGCCCCCGTAGGCTCAACCATCATGGGCGGCGGCGCCTGCCCCGGCGACCATCCGCTGTTCACCGGCATGGTGGGCATGCACGGCTCTCACGCCTCCAACATGGCCGTCAGCGAGTGTGACCTGCTCATCGCCATCGGCTGCCGCTTCTCCGACCGGGTGGCTACCGACCCCGCCACCTTCGCCAAAAACGCCAAGATCGTACATATCGACATCGACCGGGCGGAGATCGACAAGAACGTTATCACCGACCACCACATCGTGGGTGACGCCCGCCGGGTGCTGGAGCTGCTCAACGAAAAGCTTCCCCAGCACAACTTCGCCGCGTGGAAGGATCAGGCTTTCTCCAGAAAGGAAATCCCCCTGAGTAAGGACGGCACCCTCCACCCGCACGAAATTCTGGAGACCATTCAGGATCTCACTGACGGCGACGCCATCATCGCCACCGACGTGGGCCAGCATCAGATGTGGTGCTGCCAGTACTACCACTTCTCCCGGCCGGGTCAGCTGCTGACCTCCGGCGGCTTCGGCACCATGGGCTTCGGTCTCGGCGCCGCCATGGGTGCCAAGATGGGCAACCCGGACAAGGTGGTGGTTCACTGCACCGGCGACGGCTGCTTCCGCATGAACTGCCACGAGCTGTCCACCGTGGAGCATTACAACATCCCGGTCATCACCGTTATCTTCGACAACGGCACGCTGGGCATGGTTCGCCAGTGGCAGAACCTCATTTACGCCAAGCGCTTCTCCCAGACCACGCTGGATCGCGGGCCGGACTTCGTCAAGCTGGCGGAGGCCTATGGTCTGCGTGGCTTCCGGGTCACCAGCCAGGAGGAGTTCGCCGCCGCCTTTCAGGCGGCCATGGACAGCGGCTGCGGCTGCGTCATCGACTGCGCCATCGACATCGACGCCATGGTGCACCCCATGGTCAACGGCGGCACACCCGTCACCGATTTTCTGCTGGATTAAGGAGGGACAGCCATGAACATCGCAAATTACAAGCGCCATACCCTGTCCGTGCTGGTGGAGAACGCCGCCGGCGTCCTGTCGCAGGTGTCCCGTCTGTTCTCCCGCAAGGGCTATAACATCGAGTCTCTGGCCGTGGGCACCAACGATGACCCGGAGGTATCCCGTATCACCATCGAGGTGATGTGCGACGACCTGATGATCGAGCAGATCATCAACCAGCTGCGCAAGCAGTTCTCCGTTTACTCCGTCCGCCTGCTGCCCCCCGCCTCCTCCATCCGCCGTGAGCTGGTGCTCATCAAGGTAAGAGCCGAGAGCCGGGAGGTCCGCAACGAGGTCATCCAGATTGCCAACATCTTCCGGGCTTCCATTATCGACGTGTCCCCCAAGAGCCTGACGCTGGCCATCATCGGCGAAGAATCCAAGGACGATGCGCTGGAAAAGCTGCTCACCGAGTTCGGCATTCTGGAGCTGGTGCGCACCGGCATGGTGGCGCTGGAGCGCGGCGAGGCCACCATCAACAACAACGCCGACAACAAGGAAAAGGGCGAGTTCTATCTGGGTAAGAACGTTCTTTGATCTTAATCCCCTTTTTGCCGCCCCCAAAATATTTTGCAAATGTCCGTGAATTGTATCGCGCTTTACATTCTTTCCCTTCGGGCTGTATTAAAATAACCCACAACATACCACAAAACTTGATAAGGAGTGTTTTATCATGGCAAAGATGTACTACGAAAAAGATTGCGACCTGAGCTACCTCAAGGGTAAGAAGATCGCCATCATCGGCTATGGCTCTCAGGGCCACGCCCACGCCCTGAACCTGAAGGATTCCGGCTGCGACGTGTGCGTCGGCCTGCGGGAAGGCTCCAAGAACTGGAAGAACGCCGAGGCCGCCGGTCTGACCGTCAAGACCGTCCCCGCCGCCGCCGAGTGGGCCGACATCGTCATGATGCTCATCAACGACGAGGTTCAGGCCGAGGTCTACAAGAAGGACATCGCCCCCTACATGACCGAGGGCAAGGCTCTGGCCTTCGCCCACGGCTTCAACATCCGCTATCAGCAGATCGTTCCCCCCGCCGGTGTGGACGTGTTCATGGCTGCCCCCAAGGGCCCCGGCCACACCGTCCGCTCCACCTATGTGAACGGTAAGGGCGTGCCCTGTCTGGTCGCCGTGGAGCAGGACGCCACCGGCCATGCCTACCAGATCGCCCTTGCCTACATCGCCGGCATCGGCGGCGCCCGCGCCGGCGTCATGGAGACCACCTTCCACGACGAGACCGAGACCGACCTGTTCGGCGAGCAGACCGTCCTGTGCGGCGGCGTTGTGGACCTGATGCAGTGCGGCTTCGAGACGCTGGTGGAGGCCGGTTACGAGCCGGAGAACGCCTACTTCGAGTGCATCCACGAGATGAAGCTCATCATCGACCTGATCA
>CAYNEH010000111.1:0-6154 GCA_964396195.1 uncultured Oscillospiraceae bacterium | reverse complement strand
ATACCCTGATCCCCCCTTCTCCATTGAAACTGCGCGAAAGAGACTTTTCCCTGCATGGCATTCTCAGGGCAATACAAAAGAAAAACCCAAGGGGATGAGCAGTAAGCTCATCCCCGTATAGTCTTTGAAACGATCGCGGGTCATCCCCGGTATTCAGGCCGACACAACTGTCATAATTCGAACAAATCACATTATAATAATGTATTTACATAAAAAAACGTGTACGATATAATTAAGGTCTGGAGGAAATTCTTATGATTGAATTACGCAGAGCCAGGCCCGGAGAGGAGGCGGCGGTGGCCGCCCTCTGGAATCAGGTCTTCGGCGACGACGAGGCCTTTCTGGCGGACTTTTACCGCCTGTGCGTGTCCTACGACCGTATTCTGGTGCTGGTGGAGGACGGAGTTCTGCGCACCATCCTGTGTGCGCCGCTGATGACCTTCCGCTTTCCCAACGGGAAGAGCCTGAAGAGCGGCTATATGTATGCTCTGGCCAGCGACCCGGTCATCCGGGAGCGTGGCTTCGGGCGGCAGATGATGCGCTACGGCGAAACCTATTTAAAAGGAGAAGGCGCGGACTGCGCCATTCTCGTTCCGGCGGAGCCGTCGCTGTTCCGCTTTTTCGACAGTCTGGACTACGTCCCGGCCTTTGCTCACATCCGGCGGGAATTCCCCCGGAATGAGGTGACGGCGGCCGATGGGGCCGCCCCCATTGCCCCGGCGGAGTACAACAGTCTCCGCCGCCGCTGGCTGGAGGGCCGGTGCTACGCCGACTGTGACGATAAGCTGGTGGAGTTCCAGCAGTTCCTGTCCCATGCCGCCGCCGGCGACATTTATTCACTGGCTCTGCCCGGCGGAACGGGCTGTGCCGCGGTGGAGATGGACGGGGACACCGCCATGGTCAAGGAGCTCCTGTGCGAGAGCGGCGACGTGGCCGCCGCCCTCGGTATGCTGGCCGCCAAACACCCGGCGGAGCGCTATGTGGTCCGCCGCCCCGTCTGGTACGGCGAGCCCGGCGAGCGGGTGCTGTGGGGTGCGGTACGCTGGCTGTACGGCCACCCGTCACCATGGTGTCCGGAGGGCACCGACGGCTATCTGGGACTGGCCTTTGATTGACCGATGTGTCAAAAATTTCAAAAAATTACATAGGTATTAACAATATTGTTATATTCGTATCGCGGGTTTTTGTTGCATTTTTTGTCAATCCGCGTTATAATACGATATGATTTCCGGAAGGCCGTGCCGAATTGCGGATCGAAACGGCCCAAGGGAAAACAAGCAAAAAGGGGGAATAGCTTTGAGCGAAGGCAAAGTATTCATCGAGCTCAAAGACATCGTGAAGATCTTCCCCGGCGTCCGGGCGCTGGATGGCGTCTCATTCGATATCCGCGAGGGCGAGGTACACTCGCTGTGCGGTGAGAACGGCGCGGGAAAATCGACACTGATCAAGGTCATGACCGGCGCCCATGAGCGGGACGGCGGCGATTACCTGATCGACGGACAGTCTGTGAGTTTCAAGTCCACCACCGAAGGCATTTCCATGGGTGTTTCCTGTGTGTATCAGGAACTGTCCATCGCACCCCAGCTTGATGTGGCAAAGAACCTGTTCATCGGCAACCTGCCCATGAAGGGCGGCCTGGTGGATCACAAGACGCTGTATAAGCGGGCCGCCGAGATCCTCGATGAACTGGATATGCACATCTCGCCCAAGACCATCGCAGGCGACCTGTCCGTGGGTCAGCAGCAGATGATCGAAATCGGCCGCGCACTGACCCGCAACGCCCGGCTCATCATCATGGACGAGCCGACCTCCTCTCTGTCCGAGGCAGAGACGGAGACCCTGTTCCAGATCATCCGGAAGCTGGTGGCGAAGAACATCGCTGTGGTGTACATCAGCCACAAGCTGGACGAGGTCATGGAGCTGTCCGACCGGATTACCGTCATCCGGGACGGCAAGAACATCATCAGCAAGGATAAGGATCAGTTTACGCAGGAAGAGCTTATCGCCAACATGATCGGTCGTCCGCTGGAGAACCTGTACCTCAAGGAGCCGGCAGAGATCACCGACACCATGCTGGAGGTCAAGGGCCTGACCCGCAAGGGCGTGTTCGAGGATATCTCCTTCTCCGTCCGCAAGGGCGAGGTTGTGGGCTTCTTCGGTCTGGTGGGTGCCGGCCGCTCCGAGATTATGCGCGCCGTGTTCGGCGTGGATAAGTACAACTCCGGCGAGGTGGTGCTGGACGGCAAGAAACTCCGCGGGGGCGACCCTGCCGCCGCCATCGACGCAGGTATCGGCTTCTGCACCGAGGACCGTAAGAAAGAAGGTCTGGCTCTGCGGCTGTCCATCCTGCTGAACATGACGCTGGTGCGTCTGCCCTTCCTGTCCAAGCTTGGCGTTATCAACCGGGGTGCGCAGCGCGCCGCCGCCAACCAGTACATGAAGTCCATCTCCATTAAGGCCCCGTCCATCACCCAGTTGGTGGGCAATCTGTCTGGCGGCAACCAGCAGAAGGTGGTCGTGGCCAAGTGGCTGATGATGGATCCCAAGGTCCTCATCGTGGACGAACCCACCCGCGGCATCGACGTGGGCTCCAAGTCCGAGATTTACGGCCTGCTGTCCGACCTTGCCAAGCAGGGCATGGCCATCATCGTCGTCTCCTCCGAAATTGAGGAGATCATGGGCGTGTGCGACAGCGTCATCACCATTTATGAAGGCAAAAAGACCGCGCAGCTGGAAATCAATGACCAGCTGACCCGCGAGCAGGTGCTCACCTGTGCTCTGGGCGGCACCATTAACAATTCGGCAGTCGCCGGAAAGGAGGGGGCTGCGCAATGAGCGAGAAAAAGAACCCCGCCCTGAACGCTGAGAGTGTGGCGAAGGATCCCCGCTCCGTATGGACCAAATTCATGAGCCTTAACGGAAGCTCCATCCTGCTGGCCACCATCGCGGCGTTCATCCTCTTTGAGATTATTCTTCAGGTGAGAGACCCGGGCTCCGGCGGTCTGCTCTTTATGACCCCGTCCAACCTGATGGGCATTATCCGTCAGCAGGTCTACATCGGCGTCATCGCATTCGGCCTGACGCTGGTCATGCTCACCGGCAACATCGACCTGTCCGTAGGCAACATGCTGACCTTCCTGTGCTGCATCTGCGCCAAGGTCATGATGGCCACCGACAACCTGGCCATCACCCTGCTGGTCACGCTGGGCATCGGCGCCCTGTGCGGCATCTTCAACGGCGTGCTGGTCAGCTATGTGAAGCTCAACAGCTTCATCACGACACTGGGCTCCAGCTCCATCTTCAGCGCGCTGGCTCTGATGGTGTCCGCGGGCACGGTTCTGGTTATCCCCGATAACTGCAGCACCGCCTTCCGGGCGCTGGGCAAGTCCTCCATCGGCCCCATCCACATCCTCATCGTGTGGTTCGTGCTGGTGGCCGTGGTCCTGGGCCTGATTCTGAGCCGCACCGTCTATGGCCAGCAGCTGTATGCCATCGGTGCCAACCCCATTGCAGCCCGCTTCTCCGGCATCCGCTACAAGCGGAACATCACCATCGCCTATGTCGTCACCAGCCTGTGCGTGGCGCTGGCTGCAGTGGTCATGATGGCCAACTCCCTCAGCTCCAACCCGCAGTCCGGTTCCAGTAAGGAAATGGAAGTCATCCTCTGCGTCGTGCTGGGCGGCGTCGCCGTCAACGGCGGCAAGGGCTCCGTCTGGGGCACCATCATCGGTATCCTGTTCTACGGTGTTCTGTCCGCCGGCTTCACCAGCCTGCGTATGCCCATCTACCTCCAGTGGGCGGTCATGGGTCTGATCATGCTGGTGGCTCTGTCTCTGGATGTTCTGAAAGAAAAGGGGGTCAAACTGTGGAAGAGAAAGTAATGGCCTCCAAGGCTCAGAAAAATAAGCAGATGGTCCGTCTGGTGAAGGACAATAACTCAATCATCATTCTGGCTGTCATTCTGCTGATTGCCCTCGTCGGCGTGTCCGGCTACGGCAAGAGCTTCTACAACGTGGTGAACTACGTTGCCATGTACGGGCCTGTGTGCGTGGGCCTCGGCCTTGTGATGATCACCGGCAACATCGACCTGTCCGCCGGTTTCCAGGCCGGCCTGTCCGGCGTCATGTCCGTCATCGTGTTCAACGCAGTGTACACCGCCACCGGCGGCAACTCCGTGACCGCTCTGGTGGTGTGCATCATCGGTGCACTGGTTACCGGCGCCGTCACCGGCGTCATTAACGGCTTCGTTGTGGCCAAGATCGGCGTTTCCCCGCTGATCGCCACCATTGCCTCCAACTTCGCCTATAAGGGCATCGTGTTCTACTTTGCCAACAGCGCCTTCAGCCCTGAGGACGCCGACATTGTCAAGCTCATGGCCAAGACCCGCATCGGCGGCCTGAAGTGGCTGACGCCCTCCTTCATTGTCTTTGTGGCCATCGTGGTGCTGGTCATCCTGTGGATGTACGGCACCCGCTTCGGCAACCGGCTCCATGTGGTGGGCGATAACCCCGAGGCCGCGGCTTATGCCGGTATCAGTGTTCCCAAGACCGTTTGGGTCACCTATATCCTCAGCGGCGTTCTGGCTGCCGTCAGCGGCTTCGCCATGGTGTCCAGCGCGGGCTACGCCATCTATACGCAGGGCAACAGCCTTTCCACCCTGACCATCTCCTGCTGCGTAATCGGCGGCATCAAGATGTCCGGCGGCAAGGGCACCGCGTTCCACGTGCTGCTGGGTGTGTTCATCATGCGTGTAATCTCCCAGATCATGACCAGCCTGTACATGAGCGCCGACATGGTGAACCTCATCACCGGCATCCTGCTCATCGTGGTCCTGATTATTGACCGCTTCACCAGCACCAAGGAAGCGGAGTAAGTTCAGTTCCCATTTTGTCGATTACCCCGGAAGGGGATCGAAATAAGTCCTGAATAATGATTTGAAAGGATGGAAAATCAACATGAAGAAGTTCAACAAGCTCTTTGCCCTTCTGCTCGCTCTGAGCATGGTGTTCGCTCTGGCCGCCTGCTCCAGCAGCAGCGAAGGCGAGTCCTCTGCTCCTGCAGAAGACGCTTCCCAGGCCGTCGACAACGGCGGCGAGGAGTCCCAGGCTCCCGAGGAAAACACCACTGACCTGATCACCAAGGACGAGGGCTGCTCCATCGACACCACCGGTGTTGATCTGTCCGGCAAGACCCTTGGCTACGTGACCATCACCTCCACCGCTCCCTGGGGCGGCCGCGTGGGCACCGAGTTCGAGCGCATGGCCACGGAAGCCGGCGCCAAGGTCAACGTTCTGGATGCTCAGACCGTTGCTGACGACGTGACCAACTACTGCATGCAGATGATCGACAACGCTGTTGACGCTCTGGTCGTCTTCGGCGGCGACCCCACCGCCATGGTTGACGTTGCCAAGGCCTGCAAGGACGCTGACATCCCCCTGTTCCTCTGCGCTCTGGACGTGGATGAGGCCGGTCGTGAGTACACTACCGCCTGCATCGGCCCCGATCAGGAGCAGGCTTTCGTTGACATCGCCAAGTACGTTGTCGACGCCAACGGCGCCGATGCCGGCTGCACCGTGGTGCAGATCTCCGGCGTGCCCTTCCTGAAGGACTATCAGCTCCGTGAGGCCGGCTTTGCCGCCGGCACTGCCGACACCAACTACAACCTGGTGGCTGCCGACTATGCTTACTCCAGCCGTACCGACGCCAAGAAGTTCATGGAGCAGCACCTCCAGGCCGAGGGCGACAACATCGACGTCGTGATCGGCTATGACGACGACCTGACCATGGGCGCCGTGGACGCCATCGACGAGGCCGGCAAGACCGGCACCATCAAGGTGTACTCCTTCACCGGCCAGAACGACGCCATCCAGGCCGTTAAGGACGGCAAGATGGAGCTGACCGTTATGAACCGCGCTGACGACATCGCCGCTCAGACCTGCGTGGCCATCAACGAGTACTTCAGCACCGGCAGCACCGAGTACTATCAGTACACCGATCTGGTCTACATCACCGCCGAGAACGTCGATGAGTGGATCGGCAAGGGCGAGTTCTAAAGAGAAGCGCGTAGAATAGGCGCGCAGGGGAGCTTGTCCTCCTCATGCACCACCGTCACCGACTCTGAACCCCAAACCCCCGGGACGCATCCGCGTCCCGG
>CAYNEH010000110.1:0-6175 GCA_964396195.1 uncultured Oscillospiraceae bacterium | reverse complement strand
CGCCGTCCGGGGCGCGCTGTCCATCCTGATCCGCAGGATGCCCGGCGGCTACGCCATGCTGTACGCCCCCCGGGGGCCGGTATGCGACATCCACGACGTGGACGTACTCCGGGAACTGTTCGACGGCGCGGCGCAGGTGGCCAAGCAGTGCAGGGGCTACCTCATGCAGATCGACCCGGACGTGCTCAACAGCGACGAGGAGTTCAAAAAGGAAATGGTGTCCCTCGGCTTTGCCTGTGAGGGGGACAGTCTGAACTTCGAGGGCATCCAGCCCCGGTTCGTCTTCCGGCTGAACATCGAGGGCAAGACGGAGGAGGAGGTCATGGCTCATTTTGAGCAGAAGACCCGCTACAACGTCCGTCTCGCCACCAAAAAGGGCGTCACCAGCCAGAGCTGGGGCGGCGACGAGGACATCCCTGAGGAGGCTCTCACCGCCTTTGCCGACATCATGCAGACCACCGGCAAGCGGGACAAATTTCTTGTCCGCAGCCGGGAGTATTTCGCCAACATGCTCCGGGCGCTCGGAAAACACGGCCGGCTGTACATCGCCTATCTGGATGGGCAGCCCATCTCCGGCGCCATCGCCAGCCAGTACGGCGACAAGACGTGGTACATGTACGGTGCGTCCTCCAACGAGCACCGCAACGTCATGCCCAACTACCTGCTCCAGTGGGAGATGATCCGCTGGGCCATCGCGGGCGGCTGCCGCATTTACGACTTCCGCGGCGTGTCCGGCGACCTGTCCCCGGAAAACCCGCTGTACGGCCTGTACCGGTTCAAAAAGGGCTTCAACGGCGACTTCTGCGAGTTCTGCGGCCAGTTCACCATGATCTACAAGCCAGTGGTGGCAAAGGGCATGGACTTCGCCCTCAAATGCCACAAAAAGCTCCGCCACGCCATGGCGTACTCCAAGCGGAGGAAATAACAGACATCGCCGGAACATATTGTTTCCATGCCAAAATGCGAAAACCCGGGGCGCGCCTGCGTCCCGGGTTTTTCATTTGAAATATTCCCGCGTCTCGTCCGCATTTTTCAGGATGGCGGCGCGCAGCTCCTCAATGGAGCCGAACTTTCGCTCCCGGCGGAGCTGCTTATAGAACTCCACCCGGATCTCCTTTCCGTACAGGTCGCCGTCAAAATCGAGGATCCACGGCTCCACCGTCACGCGGTGGGAGTGGTCGTCCACCGTGGGGCGCACGCCCACATTGGTGACAGCCATATAGTCCCGCTCGCCCACCCGGACTTTGGTTGCGTACACGCCGAAGGCGGGCATGAGCACCCCTTCCGGCACCACCAGATTGGATGTGGGGATGCCGATGGTGCGGCCCAGCTGCTTTCCGTGGACCACCGGGCCGGTCAGCACATGGGGATGGCCCAGAAACCGGGCGGCCTCCTCCATGTCCCCCGCCTGAATGAGGGTGCGGATGTGGGTGGACGAGATGATGATGCCGTCCAGCATCCCCTCGCCGATGATGTCGCAGCCCAGCCCCAGCTCGCCGCCCAGGGTCTGCAGGCGGGCAGAGTCCCCCTCGCCCTTCCGGCCGAAATGGTTGTCGTGGCCCGCCACCAGATGAACCGCGCCGTACTCCTTTACCAGCAGCTCCGTGACGAAATCACGCCAGTACATGTCCCGCATGTGGGCGTCGAAGGGCAGCACGATGACCTCCTCTATGCCGTACAGACGGCGCATCAGCCCCGCCCGGTCCTCCGGCGTGTTGATGAGGTCTACGTGCTCTGCCCCGGGAATGACGTTCTTCGGGTGGTGGTCGTAGGTGACCGCCGCAGAGATGCAGCCCTCCCGAGCCGCCTGTTCCGTCACCCGGCGCAGCAGTGCCCCGTGACCCAGATGCACGCCGTCAAAAAAGCCCAGCGCGATGACTCGTTTTTTCTGTCCCATAATCTCTGTCTCCAGTTGATTGAAATGCCGGGCTCAGGTGCCGGGCGTTTTTTCTGTCTGAAAGTGCTGATAGACCGCCTCAGCGGCATTTTTGGGCAACACCTCGGAAAGCTCCGCGAGGCTGGCCGCCTTCACGCCCTTGACGCTCTTGAACCGCTTGAGCAGCGCCGCCTTCCGGGTTGGCCCGATGCCGGGGATGCCGTCCAGCGCCGAACCCTTCAGGTGGCTTGCCTGCTGCTGGCGGTGAAACTCGATGGCGAAGCGGTGAGTCTCCTCCTGAATCCGGCCGATGAGGGAAAAAATAGCCTGGTTCTGCTGAATGCCGATCTCCCGGCCGTTTTCGTCTACCAATGCCCGGGTGCGGTGCCGGTCGTCCTTCACCATGCCGAAGGTGGGCACGTCCAGCCCCACGGCCCGAAGGGCCGCCTTGGCCGCCCCGACCTGCCCCGCGCCGCCGTCGATGAGCAGCACGTCGGGCATGTCCGTGAACTTCTCGTCCCCGTCCAGATACCGGCGAAACCGGCGCTCAATGACCTGATTCATGGAGGCGTAGTCGTCGGCGTGCTCCAGATCCCGGAGCTTGAAGTGCCGGTAATCCCGCTTGAGCGGGCGGCCGTCGATGTGGACGGTCATGGACGCCACAATGTCCGACGAGCCGGTATTGGAGATGTCGTAGGCCTCCATCCGGTGGGGCGTCTCCGGCAGGTTCAGCAAGCGGCCCACCGCCTCCATGAGCTTGGAGCGCCGCTCCTCCGCCGTGGTGGCCCGCAAAACCTCCTCCGCGGCGTTTTCGTTGGCCAGCTTCACCAGATCCATCTTCGCGCCCCGCTGGGGGGTGAGCAGCTCCACCTTCCGGCCCACCGCTTCGGTGAGCATCCGGGCCAGATCCACCCGCTCCTCGATGTCGCAGGGCAGCAGGATCTGCCGGGGCAGCTGGCCCCGGCCGCTGTAAAACTGGGCCACCAGCGCGGACACGGACTCCCGCGGATCCTCCTCCATGGGGGTGGGCATGAGCTGCCAATCCTTGGCCGCCAGCTCCCCGTCCACGTAGTGGAGCACCACGAAGCAGCTCTTGGCCTCGCCCCGGTGCCAGCCCACCACGTCGGTGTCCGCCAGCGACCCGGCCACCGCCTTCTGCCGCTTTGCCAGCAGCCGGATGGCCCGGATCTGATCCCGAATCTGGGCGGCCCGCTCAAACCGCAGCTCCTCCGCCGCCTGCTCCATCTCCGCCGTCAGCTCGTCCACCACCTCGTCCAGCCTGCCCTCCAGCAGGCGGACGGCCTGATCGATGCCCTCCCGGTATCGGCTCTGGTCCATCTCCCGGCGGCAGTAGCCGTCGCAGTGGCCCATGTGGTAGTTGAGGCAGGGCCGCTCCCGACCGATGTCCCGTGGAAATTTCCGGCGGCAGGAGGGCAGCTTCATGCACAGCAGCAGCGCATCGATGATGCCCTGACTGGCCCCCCGGCTGCCGTAAGGCCCGAAGTACCTGGCCCCGTCCTCTGCCGCCCGGGCGGCCAGCGAGAACCGGGGGTACCGGTCGTTCACCGTCAGACGGATATAGGGGTAGCCCTTGTCATCCTTGAGCAGGATGTTGTAATGGGGCTGGTGCCGCTTGATGAGGGCGCATTCCAGCACCAGCGCCTCGAACTCGGACTGCACCACGATGACGTCAAAGTGGTCAATCTGGGCCACCATGGCCCGGGTCTTTTCGTTGTGGCGGGACTGGTCCTGAAAATACTGGCTCACCCGGTTCTTCAGAGCCTTGGCCTTGCCCACGTAAATGACCTCGCTCTGGGCGTTCTGCATGATGTAAACGCCCGGTTTCAGCGGCAGGGCGTGGGCCTTGTCCCGCAGTTCTTCAAATGTCACGGTCCCCACGCTCCTTCCGCATTGTGTCGGTTATACCTCAAAAAAGCTCTTCACCACGGACATTTTCTCCCCGTCCGTCTCCGTGAGAGCCAGAAATTCGCCCTCCGGGCCGTAAGCCCGCCAGCGCCCCGGCTCACGGCGGTCGGTGAACGCAGCGCCGTTGCGCACGCACTTGGCCTGCGCCGCTGTGAGGGTGACGGCGGGAAGGTCGGCAAAGCAGCCGTCCACCGGAGCCAGCAGGGCCGCGGGGTCGTCCGCCGCCTGCACCTGCTCCAGCGTCACCGCCTGTTCGACGGAAAAGCCCGCCACCTTCGTCCGCCGCAGGGCGGCCATGGCTCCGCCGCAGCCCAGCGCCGCGCCGATGTCGTGGCACAGGGTGCGGATGTACGTGCCCTTGGAGCACAGCACCCGCAGCTCCCAGTCCGTACCGCTCAGCTGTTGGCCCAGCTCCAGCTCGTGAATGGTGATGGGTCGGGGCTGCCGCTCCACCTCCCGGCCCTTCCGGGCCAGCTCGTAGAGTTTTTTCCCGTTCACCTTCAGGGCGGAATACATGGGCGGGATCTGTGAAATATCTCCCCGGAATTGGGGCAGCACCGCATCCAGCGCCTCCCGGGACACGTCCGCCGCCTGCCGGGACAGCACCGCACCGGTGACGTCCTGGGTGTCCGTGACCAGCCCCAGCCGGAGCACCGCCCGATACTCCTTTTTCCCGTCGGTGGCATACTGCACCGCCCGGGTGGCCCGGCCCACGAACACCGGCAGCAATCCGGTGGCCATGGGGTCCAGCGTGCCGCCGTGGCCCACCCGCCGCTCGCGGAGGATACCCCGCAGCTTGGCGCACACGTCCATGCTGGTCCAGTCCTGAGCCTTGTCGATGAGAAGCACGCCGTTTGCCACAGTGCCCCGCCTCCGTTTCAAATCAAATGGTGCCCTGCTCCGCCAGCTGGGCATCGATGGCACCCAGAATGGCCCGCTCCGCCTCCTCCATGGTGCCGCGCACCGTGCAGCCGGAGGCAGCAACGTGTCCGCCGCCGCCCAGCCGGGCGCAGGTGGCCGTGGCGTTGAGAAAATTGGGATTGGTGCGCAGGGAGATTTTGCACTCGCCCGGCCTGATCTCCCGGATGGTCGCCGAATTGATGACCCCTTCGATCTGGCCCAGAAACGCCGCGATGTCCTCCGCGTCGTCGTTAGTGGCCTCCGCCTGCGCCATGAGGGCAAGCGAAATGGGGGCCACCGCCACGGTGCCGCCGTGGTAGAGGTGCATGTTCTGCAGAATCAGGCTCTCAAGCCGCATCCGCTTCAGGCTCTTGGTGCGGAAATGCTTCTTGTTCAGCGCCTGATACGGAATGTCCTGCTCCATAAGGGCCGCCGCCACCCGGTGGGTATGGGGGGTGGTGTTGCCGTAGACGAAGCACCCGGTGTCGGTGGACACCGCCACGTACAGCGGCGCGGCGATGGCCGGGTCCATGAAGCCCAGATAATCGGCAATCTCCCAGATAATCTCGCCGCAGGCGGCCCGGTCGGCCTCCAGGCAGGTCTCGCGGGCAAAAAACTCGTTGGACGGGTGGTGGTCGATGGCGAGTTCGATGCGGTCACTGTACGGCTCCGCGTTGGGGGGCAGCAGACCCAGGCTCGCCACGTCCACGCTCACCACCGTGTCCGGGGCAAAGCCCTCCGGGGCCACGCGGCCCTCGAGGTAGTCGAGGAACATTTTTGTGGCGTCCAGACTGGGCAGCAGCCACGCCGTCTTGCCCATCCGCCGCAGCACCTCGCACAGCCCGGCGGCGGAGCCGATGGTGTCTCCGTCCGGCCTCTTGTGGGTGAGCAGCAGGTAGTTATCGTGAGTTTTAAGGAATTCCGCCGCTTCCTGATAGGTCATGGCTCACTCCTCCTCGTCCAGCACGATGTGCGCGTTGGCGGGGTTGGCGGGCTTGACCACCTCCGGATCCCGGAGCAGTTCAAGAATGTGGGCGCCCTTGTCGATGGAGTCGTCCTCCACGAACTGGAGCTCCGGCGTATAGCGGAGGTTCAGGGTGTGTCCCAGCTCCCGGCGGAGGTAGCCCGCGGCGGACTTCAGTCCCTTCACCACGTTGGCGGCGCTGCTCTTGTCCAGCATGGAGACATACACCTTGGCAAAGCGCAGGTCAGGAGTAGTCTCCACCGCCGTGACGGAAATCATCCCGGTAACCCGGGGATCCTTCACACCGGGGATTAGGCTGGCCAGCTCCCGCTGGATCTCTTCGTTGATGCGGCCGATACGATTGCTTGCCATATATAGGCTCTCCTTTTTCAAAAAAGTAGTAAAACAAAAGCCAAAGGCTTTACGAATTCGCCGAAAAATCGGCGATGATTTCGGTGCGTCCTGCGGACGCTCCGCTGGGGTGACTTTCTGTACGCACAGAAAGTCAC
>CAYNEH010000109.1:0-6201 GCA_964396195.1 uncultured Oscillospiraceae bacterium | reverse complement strand
CTGGTCGGAAGGTGCCAAGGCCTACATGGAGTGTAACGTAACACAGCTTTACGCCCATTGCAGCCACCTGCTTTAACAGCTCTTTTGTGAAGTGAAGTCCCGCAGTTGGCGCAGCGGCAGAGCCGATGACCTTGGAGTAGACCGTCTGATAGCGCTCACCGTCCTCCAGTTCCTCCTTGATGTAGGGCGGAAGGGGCATTTTGCCCAGCCGCTCCAGCGTCTCCAAGAAAATCCCCTCGTAATTGAACCGGATCAGGCGGTTGCCGCCCTCCACCTCTTCCAGCACCTCGGCAGTCAGTTCGCCCTCGCCAAAAATGATCTTCGCGCCGGGCTTCAGCTTCCGTCCCGGCCGCACCAGGCACTCCCAGACCTTGTCACCCCGATCGATGAGCAGCAGCACTTCACAGGCGCCGCCGGTCTCCCGGTGACCCAGCAGACGAGCAGGCAGCACCCGGCTGTCGTTGAGCACTAGACAGTCTCCGGGCCGCAGCAGAGACGGCAGGTCGTAAAAGTGCATGTGATGGGTCTCCCCCGTCACCTTGTCCAACGTTAGCAATCGGGAACCGTCCCGACGCTCCAGCGGTGTCTGCGCAATCAGCTCCTGTGGTAGGTCAAAATAGAAATCATGCGTTTTTAACATTATCCGATCGTAACTCCCGTATAATAAAATTCCAGTATCTGCTGGTAAGTATAGCCTTGCTGGGCCATAGCGTAAGCGCCGTACTGGCTCATGCCCACGTTGTGACCCCAGCCCGCACCCTTGAACACGAATACAGAGCCCGTTGCGCCGGTGGTCGTGCCCGAGCTCGCAGAGCCGATCTGCTCCACGCCGCTGGCGGTGATGACATAGCCATCCGTCACCACAGAAACATTTCCGTTCCCATCGATCACGGACATACCGGCGGAAAAGTCAGCGGATTCGCTCTCGTTTACCGTCCAACCGTTGGCAGACTGCCTGTCCGTGGACATTCCATTACTTGTCACCGTATAGTGGATGGAGCGCAAGGACAGCAGCGTGCGGCATTTGCTGCCGCCGCCAGATGTGTTGTAGATAGTCCACGATTTCCCGTTTGCATCCACAAAGGTCAGCGCCGTCACATTGCCCGTAGCGCTCAGTGCCGTATGCACCTCGGTGATCAGACCGCATTTTTCATAGCCTGCCGCGATGAGCTTCGCCTGAAGCTCCGCTCCGGTAAAGCTGACAGACCAGTTGTAGTTGGGGATGGATACCAGTGCTTCGTAGGGATCTTCCTTGCCCTGAAGATAAGGGATGTCCTTGCCCCAGACATTCAACGCAGACTCGCTGCCGCCGCCGTTGGAGGACGAATACACCGCGTCGCAGTACTGACCGTTATACATCATAGTCACGCCGCTGGTGCCGTCCACCGCTTCCGCCACCTTGGCCGACTGGCTTCCGCTGTAAACGCCCTTGTACGCTTGGCAGCAGGTGGTATCACACAGATCAAAACCGTAATTGCGTTGATGGGTGGTATTGATATGGGTCAGCGCATAGGTGCGGGCACACACCGCCTGAGCCTTCAGCGCCTCCACCGGCCAGGACGGCGACATTTCGTAGGGCACCACGCCCGCGACATAGTCATCCAGAGGGATCATATTCACGATGTTCATCCCGCCGCCGGAGTCCAGCGTAAAACGGATGCCGCCGTAATAGGGGTAGCCGCACTTTACTACCGTCTTTTCACCGGTCAGCGAATAGGGACGGACACCCAGATTGGTGGTGGAATATCCGTCGTAGGTGTAGACCGCCATACCGGTGCTGCTATCAAGAACCGTTATGCCTCCAGTGAGCGCATCCGTCTGCACTGTCAGTGCCCCGGACACGCAGCTTGTCAGCGACACAAAATTGTATGCATCGTCATAGTAGCCGATCTCAAAGCCGTCACCTGTCACCAGCCGCAGCTCCGCCGACTCCTTGGCACTGCTCCCAAAGTAAATGCCGATGCGCATTATCTGCCCGCCGAGCCCGGAATAGACAGGCTCCGTGACCAGGTCATACCACGCGGCGGATGCTGCGGCCATGGACAAAGCGGCAACTACCAGCGCCAAAGACACAATTTGCACTAATTTTTTTCTCATAGACCGCTCCATTTCTCTGCTTTCCGGGAAAAGGCGAATTGACACTTTAGTGTGTTGATGCTATGATAAATCAAATACGGTTGGCGGTTTCCGACCCATCGGCCCGGCAGACCTAAAACCTTGTTACATTATAGTACAGAACGCAACTGTGTTTCAACTATAATCTTCATTTAAATTTGGCCCACTGGGTCGCGGGAGGTTTTTCTAATGAAAAAATATAAAGTAGGCGTCATCGGCGGCACTGGCATGGTGGGCCAGCGATTCGTCACCCTGATGGCAGATCACCCCTGGTTCCAGCTCACCGTTATCGCTGCCAGCCCTCGATCCGCTGGGAAGCGATACGAGGACGCAGTGGCCGGGCGCTGGGCCATGGACACTCCAATTCCTGAAAACGCCAAAGACATTGTCCTCATGAGTGCGCAGGACGATGTGGAGAAGATTGCCGCCATGGTGGACTTCGTATTCTCCGCCGTGGATATGAAAAAGGATGAAATCAAGGCGCTGGAGGAAACCTATGCCAAGTTTGAGTGCCCCGTGGTGTCCAACAATTCCGCCCACCGCTGGACTCCTGATGTACCCATGGTCATCCCCGAGGTCAACGCCGACCATCTGGAGGTAATCAGCGCTCAGCGCAAGCGGCTGGGTACCCGTCGCGGTTTCATTGCCGTCAAATCCAACTGCTCCATTCAGAGCTACGTTCCCGCTCTCTCCCCTCTCCGTGAGTTCGGCATCGAGAAGATTCTGGTCTGTACCTATCAGGCCATCTCCGGAGCTGGCAAGACCTTTGCCACATGGCCGGAAATGGTGGATAACCTCATCCCCTACATTGGTGGCGAGGAGGAAAAGAGCGAACAGGAGCCGCTGAAGGTTTGGGGCCGGGTAGAAAATGGCATCATCGTCAACGCGGACACCCCCGTTATCACTGCTCAGTGCCTACGTGTCCCTGTTTCCAACGGCCACACCGCCGCTGCCTTTGTCACCTTTAAAAACAAACCAACCATGGAGCAGATGAAGGATGCATGGCGAACCTACAAGGGTCGCCCACAGGAGCTTAATCTGCCCACCGCTCCCAAGCAGTTCCTCAACTATTTTGAAGAGCCCGACCGCCCGCAGGCGAGGCTGGACCGCGATCTGGAGGGCGGCATGGCCGTCTCCATCGGCCGCCTGCGTCCGGACACCCAGTATGACTACAAGTTCGTCTCTCTGTCCCACAACACGCTCCGTGGCGCGGCGGGCGGCGCCGTCCTGCTGGCAGAACTGCTGTGCGCCGAGGGGTACATCGAACCCCGTGACTGATCTTTTCTGAAACGATTGATTCCATGGGAACGCCTGTTTTCCCGTTACCTGCACCGCTCTGGTCGCTCTCTTTGAGACCGACGGAACCATCAACTATGTACGATGCGTTCGGGAAACAGGTCAATAACCAGATTTCCGCCGATGCAGACGTGGTATGTGTCTGCGGCACCACCTCCGCAGCTTTGCTCTAAAAACTGTAAAAAAAGGAAACCCCCGGCAGTCCGTATCACGGACTGCCGGGGGTTTCCTTTCGGATCAGACCAGCTTGACGCAGTGAAACACCTTTTTGCCCTTCTTGATGATGATGCCGTCACCGGCAAATGTATTCTTGTCAAAGGCGGCGTTGACATCGGTCAGCTTCGCGTCGCCCATGGAGACGCCGCCCTGCTGGATGAGCCGCCTGGCCTCGCCGTTGGATGCGGCCAGGCCGCACTTCACCAGCAACGTCAGCACGCCAATCTTCCCATCGGTAAAATCGTCCCCAGCCAGCACAGTAGTCGGCATGTTGGACAGGTCACCGCCGGTGGAGAACAGGGCCTTGGCGGCGGACTGGGCCTTCTCGGCCTCCTCCTCGCCGTGGACCATCTTAGTCAGCTCGTAAGCCAGGATCTCCTTGGCCTGATTGAGCTGGCTGCCCTCCCACTTGTCCATCTCGTCAATCTGCTCCAGCGGCAGGAAGGTGAGCATCCGGATGCACTTCATGACATCCGCGTCGCCCACGTTGCGCCAGTACTGGTAGAAGTCGTAGGGAGAGGTCTTATTGGGGTCGAGCCACACGGCATTGCCCGCGGTCTTGCCCATCTTCTTGCCCTGAGAGTCGGTGAGTAGGGTGATGGTCATGGTGTGGGCATCCTGGCCCAGTTTCCGGCGAATGAGTTCCGTACCGCCAAGCATGTTGGACCACTGGTCGTCGCCGCCGAACTGCATGTTGCAGCCATAGTGCTGGAAGAGATAGTAGAAATCGTAGGACTGCATGATCATGTAGTTGAACTCAAGGAAGGACAGGCCCTTCTCCATGCGCTGCTCATAGCACTTAGCCCGGAGCATATTGTTGACGGAGAAGCAAGCGCCCACCTCCCGCAGCAATTCCACGTAATTGAGGTTCAGCAACCAGTCGGCGTTGTTGACCATGATAGCCTTGCCCTCGCCGAAGTCGATGAACCGCTCCATCTGGCGTTTGAAGCACTCGGCGTTATGATTAATGTCCTCCTTGGTGAGCATCTTGCGCATATCAGTGCGGCCGGATGGGTCACCGATCATAGTGGTGCCGCCGCCGATGAGGGCCACGGGCTGGTTGCCTGCCAGCTGGAGCCGTTTCATCAGGGTCAGCGCCATGAAATGGCCGGCGGTCAGGCTATCCGCCGTGCAGTCAAAGCCGATGTAGAACTTGGCCTTGCCTGCGTTGATCATTTTGCGGATCTCTTCCTCATTAGTGACTTGGGCGATCAACCCCCGGGCCACAAGCTCTTCGTAACAGGTCATATTTCAGTTCCTCCTAATAAAATAATCAGATCTCAGGTTTCGGCCGTTTGGGCCTGCTGCTTTTCCTTCAGAATATTATACCCAATCACACCGGCAATGACAATGACCGCACCGATGATGGACAGCGCACCCATATATTCATGGTAGAACACCGCTACCAGAATGGGATTGAGCACCGGCTCAATGCCGGTGACAAGGCTTGCGGTGATGGGCGGTGTGGTTTTAAGGCCCAGCGTCAGGAACACAAATGCAAGGCCCATCTGGAACACGCCCAGCACGATCATGCTGACCAGCGCCGTCCCCTCCAGCCGCGGTTGCTGGAGCATCTGAGGCAGTCCGATGATCGTGCTCATCACCGCGCTCCAGAACACGGAGGAAATGGGATCTCCGTCCGGTATATCGTTGAGCATGAACACCCCGCCGTAGGTCAGGCCGGACAGCAGCGCAAGCAGGTCGCCGGACAGGTGCCCGCCGCCAAGGCTTTCAAGAAAGAAGCACAGCACCCCCAGAAACACCACTGCACAGGCGGCAAGGTCCAGCTTGTCCGGGTGACGCCGGAGCAGCACTGCCGACAGAAGAATCACAAAAATCGGTGCGGTATACTCCAAAACAATGGAATTAGCTGCGGTGGTGATCTTGTTGGCCAGTGCGAACAGCACGTTGGTGGCGCACACACAGCAGGCACCCAGCAGCACCCACCCGTTGAGCTTCGGCTTATGCTTCGTCATCGCAAAAAATATAATATAGACCACCAACGCAATGACGCTGCGCCCTGCATTCAGTGCAAGACCGTTCCACGCCGGAATCAGCTTCATACACAGCCCGCCCAGACTGTAAAGCACTGCGGCAAGGAATACATATAAAACGCCTCTTCTGTTTTCGGGCATAGAAATTCTCCTCTCAAATACAACCTTGAACTCCCGGCTCTTCCTGCAAAAGGCATAATAAAACGCCCTCCGTCCGGGTTTCCGGACAGAGGGCGTTGAACGCGGTACCACCTCTGTTTGCTCTCGTCCTCACGGACGGCAGCCTCGGCAAGTCACGGGACTTGCAGCGCTGTACCGGGCGCATCCCGTCCGCGCCTACTTGGAAAACTCCGTTTGGGCGGCCGCTCCGGGGTGTATTCGGCGCAGTCCCAGTCTTCCTTTCACCAGCCGGAAGCTCTCTTTACAGGGAGTCTTGCGCGTACTCTTCCCCATCGACGCATTGCTTGAATCCTATCACAGGAAAAATTCAAAGTCAACCATTATTTTCGCAAATTCATTCCGCCCGTTGTAGGACTACAATACATATTGGACAGGCGAAAGAAAAAGATATGAGGAATAG
>CAYNEH010000108.1:0-6264 GCA_964396195.1 uncultured Oscillospiraceae bacterium | reverse complement strand
GTTGCACTTTTCCTGAAGTCGCCTTCGGCGGGCGTTACCCGTTATCCTTGCCCTGCGGAGCCCGGACTTTCCTCATGAAGGGCCTTTCGACCGATCCACGTGGCTGTCCAGCTTACTTGCGAAAGTTATTTTACTGTATGTTTCGCTGATTGTCAAATCTATTTCTTTGGGGTATAATATATCAAATGGGGAAGCGGCAGTATCAAAGCCGGATGCTTCCTTTTCAATTGGAGTCAGGGGGCATTTTATGCGTTCCGCATTAGACGAATATCTGGAGCGGCTCAGAGGCCGCAAAGTTGCCGTACTTGGTATCGGCATTTCGAACATTCCGCTGATCAGGCTGCTGGCTGAGGCCGGGATCCAGGTGACGGCCTGCGACAAAAAGGATCGCTCTGCTTTTGGCGATGAGATCGAGTCACTGGAGAATAAGGGCGTTTCCTTCTGCCTTGGGTCGGACTATCTTGACCATTTGTGCGGCATGGACGTGATCTTCCGCACACCGGGGATGCGTCCGGACCTTCCCCAGCTGACCCGGGCAAAGGAGCAGGGGGCGGTAATCACCTCAGAGATGGAAGCGTTTTTCTCCGTCTGTCCCTGCCGGATCATTGCCGTGACCGGGTCTGACGGCAAAACCACTACCACCACTATCATTGCCGGGCTGCTGGAAGCCTCCGGCTACCGCACCTACGTAGGCGGAAACATCGGCCATCCGCTGCTGGATCAGGCGGGGCAGATGCGGCCGGACGACATGGTGGTTCTGGAGCTGTCCTCGTTCCAGCTCATGACCATGGATCAGAGCCCGGATGTGGCGGTGGTCACCAATTTGGCGCCCAACCATCTGGATGTGCATAAGGACATGCAGGAGTACATCGATGCCAAGAAGAACATTTTCCTGCATCAGTCATCCGAGAGCAAGCTGGTGCTCAATGCTGACAACGAGATTACTGCGTCCTTTGCGCCGGAGGCTCGGGGAACCGTCACCATGTTCAGCCGGAAGAAATCCCTCGGCCGAGGTGTCTGGCTTCGGGACGGCTCTATCGTCGTGGACAACCGGCCTGTGCTGGCGGTCAAGGACATTCTGATTCCTGGCGTCCACAACGTGGAGAACTACATGGCGGCCATCGCCGCCGTGGATGGACTTGTATCCGATGTAACCATCCGGACCTATGCCAAAACCTTCGGCGGTGTACCTCACCGCATCGAGCTTGTCCGAGAGCTTGACGGCGTAAAGTACTATAACGACTCCATCGCGTCCAGCCCCAGCCGCACCATCGCTGGTCTGCGCTCCTTTGACCAGAAGGTGATCCTCATCGCCGGCGGATATGACAAGCACATTCCTTACGATGTGCTGGGGCCGGAGATTACCCGGGCGGTCAAAACGCTAATCCTTGTGGGAGCCACCGCGCCGAAGATCAAGGCTTCCGTTATGAACGCCCCGGATTACAAAACCGGCGAACCGGTCATTCTAGAGCGGGACACGCTTCAGGAGGCCGTCAATATGGCTCACGATATGGCCCGCCCCGGTGACGTGGTTATCCTGTCTCCAGCCAGCGCGTCCTTCGACCAGTTCAAAAACTTTGAAGAGCGCGGAAATACTTTCAAAAAATATGTCAATCAGCTATAAGGATGTGAAGCATATGGAAATTCAAGCTGCGCTGGAACGACTGTGTTCCATCGGCGCGCCCACCGGATTTGAGCGGCCTGCGGCACTGGCGGCGAAAGAGATGCTGGAGCCACTGGTGGACGAAGTGAAGATCGACCGGCTTGGCAGCGTTATCGGTGTCCGCCGATGCGGAAAGCCCGGCGCAAAAAAGCTCCTGATAGACGCCCATCTGGACGAGATCGGCCTGATCGTCACCGGCATCAAAAACGGCTTTCTGAAATTCGGGACGTTGGGCGGGGTGGACCCCCGTATGCTCCCAGACAGGGAACTGACCATCCTCACCGATCCTCCGCTGTTCGGCGTGGTGGCCTGCCTGCCGCCCCATGTGCTCTCTCCGGATGACCGGGAGAAAGCGCCCCCCATCGAGGACTTTTATGTAGATACCGGCATGAGTCAGGAGGATGCTGAACGTCTCATCCCCATTGGCACTCCTATGGTGTTCCGTAGCATCTTCACTCCGTTGGGCGAGGGGCAGCTGTGTTCCAAGGCCATGGACGACCGCTCCTGCTTCGTCACGTTGCTCCGGGCTGCGGAATTGCTGGCAGATAAGGATCTGGACGTTGACCTCTATATCATGGGCAGCGTCTGCGAGGAGACCAACAGCGCCGGCGCTATCGCAGCGACTCAGGCCATCTGCCCGGATTACTGCGTGGCCGTGGACGTGACTCACGGCAAGACGCCGGACAGCCCAGCAAGTCGGGCCAGCGTCATCGGCGGCGGCCCGGCCATTGGCATCGGTCCCAATATGTCCCGCTGGATGACCCGCCGGATGTTCGAGAAGGCGGAAGCGGAGGGGATTCCCGTTCAAAAAGAAGTCATGGAGGGGGCTAGCGGCACCAACGGCTGGCGTATGCAGATCTGCAACGAGGGCGTGGCCACGTCCGTGCTCTCCCTGCCCCTCAAATATATGCACACCCCGGTAGAGGTGCTTGAGATCAGCGACATCGAGCAGGTGGCGCGGCTGCTGGCGGCCTTCACTGTGGATCTCGGAAAGGAGGGTGGCCCCCAATGGTAAATACGCTGAAAGCCCTGTGCGCCCTATCCGGCGTGTCCTCCTTTGAGGATGAGGTGCGCAATTATATCATCGGCCGGGTGTCTCCCTACGCGGATTCTCTGCGGGTGGACACCATGGGCAACCTAATCGTGTTCAAAAAGGGCGCCAAGTCCACCGGGAACAAGCTCATGCTGTGCGCTCATATGGATGAGGTTGGCCTAATTATCAAGTCTATCACCGATGACGGCTACCTGAAGTTCGGCTGCGTGGGCGGCATCGACCGCAGGGTTCTGCTGGGCAAGCGGGTTGCTATCGGCGACAAGCGGGTCACCGGCATCATTGGACTGAAGGCCATACACCTGACTACGCCGGAAGAGCGCAGAAAGGTTCCCAAACTGGATGAATACTACATTGACATCGGCGTCAAGGACCGTGAGAGCGCCGAAAAACTGGTCACCGAGGGCGACTGCGGCGTTTTTGTCAGCGACGTGGTGGAGTTCGGCGACCGTATGCTCAAGGCCAAGGCCATTGACGATCGCGTGGGCTGCGCCGTACTGGTAAAGCTGCTGGAAGAGGAACTTCCCATGGACTGCACCTTCGTGTTCACCGTGCAGGAAGAGGTTGGCACCCGGGGCGCGTTCGGCGCGGCGTTCTCCGTGACACCGGAGATCGCCATGGTGCTGGAGGGCACCACCGCGGCGGACAACCCCTCGCTGGACGAGAGCTGTCAGGTCTGCTGGCCCGGGAAGGGCCCGGTCATCTCTTGGATGGACGGCAGCTCCATCTATGACCGGGAACTGTTCGAGCTGCTGCGCGGTCTGGCGGACAAGCATCAGGTACCTTGGCAGATGAAGCACTATCTTGCGGGCGGAACCGACGCCGGGGCCATCCAGCGCACCAAGAGCGGTGTCCGGGTTACCGGTATCTCCGCCGCCGTGCGCTATCTTCATGCGCCCAGCAGCGTGGCAAGCATTGCGGATATGGAAAATATGTTGGTTCTTGCCCGGCTGTTTATCAGCGCTGTGGCGGAGCAGTGTTGAGGAGGTAATCTCATGGAAATGATGAATATGTTGGCGGAGCTGACCGCCGCCTTCGGCCCCTCCGGGGCAGAAAAGAATGTTGCCGCGGTCATTGAGAAGTATGCCGCCAACTACTGCGATGAGGTGCGCCGCGACATGCTGGGCAACCTCATCTGCCGCAAGAAGGGCAGCGGCCCACGGGTTATGTTCTCGGCCCATATGGACTCCATCGGCCTGGTCGCCACCCACATCAACGAAGACGGCTTCATCCACGTGGGGGCTGTAGGCGGCGTTGCGCCGCTTCGCGTGCTGCACACCCCCGTGCGGTTTCAGAACGGCACTTGCGGTGTGGTCTGCGTTCCGGCGGACGCCGACCTGACTAAGCTCAAGACATCTGACCTGCTCATCGATATCGGCGCAGCCAGCAGGGAAGAGGCCGCCCGTCTGGTGCAGGTTGGTGACGTAGCGGTGTACAACACCAAAACCACTGACGTCTGCGGCAGGATTGCCTCCCCCTACACTGACAACCGCGTGTCCTGCCTTGTGCTGCTCATGGCCATGTCCAAGCTGGGGCAGACGGACAACGACTTGTACTTTGTGTTCTCCGTTCAGGAAGAGGTCGGTATTCGCGGTGCGAAGACAGCCGCATGGGATGTTGCCCCCGACTACGGCATTGCCGTAGATGTAACTTCCGCCGACGATGAGCCGGGCAGCAAGCACTTGGTAAGCAGCAAACTGGGCGGCGGTGCAGCCGTGAAGGTCATGGACGGTTCCGTGATCTGCCACCCTATGATGGTGGAAAAGCTCATGAAGCTGGCAGAGGAGAAGGGCATCAAGGCCCAGCGGGATGTGATCCGTGCCGGCGGCACTGACGCCGGAGTTATCCATCTCACCCGAGGCGGCGTGTATACCGGTGGCATTTCCATCCCTTGCCGCTATGTTCACTCTCCCATGGAAATGGTAGACAAGAACGATGTCAAAGCTTGTGCCGATCTGGTCGCCGCATTCGCGGAAGCCAAGCTGGAGAAAGAGTGTTAAGTAATATGCCTTTGCAGATTTCAGAGCGAGTCCGCCTGCTTGCGGAACAGGCGGAGGCCGCGCTATCCGAACAGTTTTCCCGCATCGACTCCATCGCGGAGTACAACACTCACCGGGTGCTGGCCGCCTTCCGGGATCACCGGGTGGCGGAGAGCTATTTCGCCGGCACCACAGGCTACGGCTACGACGATCTTGGCCGGGACCAACTGGATCTCATCTATGCCGACCTCTTCGGCACGGAGGACGCGCTGGTGCGCGTCGGCTTTGTCAACGGCACCCACGCCATCTCCTCCGCACTGTACGGCGTGCTCCGGCCCGGCGACATACTGGTATCCGCCGTCGGCGCACCCTATGATACCCTCTTGGGCGTAATCGGAGTTGTGGACAAGGGCCCCGGCTCCCTAAAGGATTTTGGTGTTGGTTACCGTCAGGTGGACCTCACGCCGGACGATCAGCCCGATCTGGAAGGTCTTTCCGCCGCGGTCCGGGAGAAAAACGTCAAGGCCGTCCTCATCCAGCGCTCCAAGGGCTACGCTACCCGGGCTTCCCTGTCGGTGGACGAAATCGGAAAAATGTGTGATATCATTCGGGCCAACAACCCAGACGCCGCCATCCTGGTGGACAACTGCTACGGCGAGTTCGTGGAGCGGCAGGAGCCCACCCATGTGGGCGCAGATCTGGTGGTCGGCTCTCTTATCAAGAACCCCGGCGGCGGCCTCGCCCCCACCGGAGCCTATCTGGCGGGCCGTCATGACCTCATTGAGGGCGCGGCCATGCGCCTGACCTGCCCGGGCATCGGCAAGGAATGCGGCGCTACGCTGGGCAACAATCGCCTGCTGTATCAGGGCCTATTTATGGCTCCCCACACTGTGGCGCAGGCGGTGAAGACCGCAGTGTTCGGCGCCAAGATCATGGAGTTGCTGGGCTATCGCACAGAGCCAACTTCTGATGCCATCCGGCACGATATTATCCAGATGATCCACCTTGGCAGTCCGGATGCCGTGGTGCGTTTCTGTAAGGGCATCCAGTCCGGCGCACCGGTGGACTCCTATGTGACGCCGGAGCCGTGGGACATGCCGGGATACGACAGTCAGGTCATCATGGCGGCGGGAGCGTTCATTCAGGGCGCGTCCATCGAGCTTTCCGCCGACGCCCCCATGCGGGAGCCGTACACCGTCTATATGCAGGGCGGCCTTACCTACGAATCCGGCAAGGCCGGGATCATGCTGGCGGTGGAGGAGCTTTTGAAGGCCTGAACTACGGCTAGGCACGCTATAGTATACAGTTGTCCATGATGGGTGACTGTATATGGGTGCCGCCGCGCCGGAGAATGGTTCACTTTCTGGACTTGAACCGCCCGACTTTCCTGACGATCCTGCTGACAACGGCGGTGTGTTCTTCTGCGACGTGGACACCCTGCTCAGCCAGTGCTTCGGGAAAACAGACATCAATCAGACACTGTATCATGGTATTTCCGGACGTGACCATGACTGTATATCTGCTGATCCCGGAGGAGATGTTTACTGCGAAGACGGACAGCTGAATTTGCA
>CAYNEH010000107.1:0-6609 GCA_964396195.1 uncultured Oscillospiraceae bacterium | reverse complement strand
ATGCGTCCCGCGTCCGGCCGCTCGATGCCCGCGATGCACCGCAATGTCATGGATTTGCCGCAGCCCGAGGCCCCCAGAAGAGCCAGCACCTCGTTCCCGGCGGAAAAGGACGCGTCCAGCCGGAAGCCACCCAGATCTTTCCTGATGTTTACCTCGATAGACATATAGGCAGGCTCCTTACCAGCGCTTCTGATTTTTGATTTTTTTCCCGGAGATGAGGTTCATGATTACCACGATGCCGAAGGCGATGAGCATGATGATGGCCACCCACACGCCTGCGGTGGCGTAGTCGCCGTTCTGGATGACCATTGCAATCTTCTGGGAGATGGTGCCCGTCTTGCCGGCAATATTGCCCGCCAGCATGGAGGTTGCGCCGTATTCGCCCAGCGCCCGGGCGAAGGTCAGGATGGTGCCGGAGGCGATGCCCGGCCCGGCGGTAGGCACAACCACCCGCCAGAAAATGGCGCGCTCGCTCATCCCCAGCGTCCGCCCGGCGTAGATGAGGTTGATGTCCACCTGCTCGAAGGCGGCCCGGGCATTGCGGTACATCAGGGGGAAGGCGATGACGGAGGCTGCGATAATGCAGCCCGCCCAGCTCTGCACCACCTTGATGCCGAACGTCCCGTACAGCCAGCCGCCGAAGGGCCGCCGCAGGGAGAACAGCAGCAGCAGGAAGAAGCCGGCCACCGTGGGGGGAAGTACCATGGGCAGAGTCAGGAAGCCGTCTGCCACCGCCCGGGCCCGGGGGCCCAGCTTCAGCACGCCGTGGGCCGCCCACACGCCAAGAAAGAAGCAGACAACGGTGGCCACAATGCCGGTTTTCAGGGAGATAATCAGCGGCGACCAGTCCAGCGTTTTGATGATGTCCAGCAGCTCGGCCATGAGCGGCACCTCGCTTTTCGTTTTGATATGACGGAAACGGACGGGGATCAGTCCCCGCCCGTTCCGCGTTGAAGGTTCAGAAATTGACGGCAGATCAGCCGTTGTTGCTGACGAACATGTACTCCTCGAAGATGGCCATGGCTTCCGGAGTCTGGAGGAAGGCGAAGAAGTCATCGGCCGCGGCGGTCTGGGCATCGTCAGCCTCGGCGTTGATCACGCGGCACATGGGGTACACGATGTCGCCGGTGAGGTCGGTGGAGATGTGCTCGATGATGTCCACGTCATCACGGACGGAATAGGCGTCAGAGTAGTACACGGTGCCCACCTCGTTGGAGCCCTCCTTGACGGCCTCCTTAACCTTGGACACGTTGCCGCACTCGTTGATCTCAACGCCGCCGAGGGCGGCGGAGACATCCTCGGTGGAGATGCCGGAGGGATCGGCGTCCTTGTCCAGCACGCCCAGATTCTGGAGAGCCACACGGGTGTACTTGCCCACGGGGACGGAGCCGTCGGCCAGTGCGACGGAGGCGGCGTCGGCGAGGTTATCAATGCCGGTGACCTTGGTGCCGGAGCCCTTCCAGGTGATGAGCACCACCTCGTTGCGGAGCAGGTCAACACGGGTTCCGTCCATGACAAGGCCGTCCTCCTCCAGAGACTTCATCTGCTTGGTGGCGGCGGAGAAGAAGATGTCGCACTCGTAGCCCTCTTCAATCTGGGTGAGCAGCGTGCCGGAGGAGTCGGCGTTGTAGGTGACGGTGACGTTGGGCTGAGTCTCGTTGTACAGGGCGATGAGGTCCTTGAACGCGTTCTCCAGGGAGGCGGCAATAAAGACCTGAATCTCGGCGGCATCCAGCGCGGCGGTGCCGGGCTCGTCGGCGGAAGCGTCGGAAGACTCCTGAGAGGGTGCCTCGGACGCAGCGTCGGAGGGTTGGTCGGAGGAGGTGCCGCCGTTGCCGGAGCAGGCGGCCAGAGCAAAGGCCATGCTCAGCGCGAGAAGCAGAGCAAGCAGTTTTTTCTTCATCTCATTCTTTCCTTTCGTTTGGTTTTGTTCGGTTTTGTTAAGTGATGAATTGATATTGTTCAGTATAATGGATTGTTTCCCACTTTTCAACCCCTCCCTCGACACGGTTTTCTTTTACCGATTACAACCAAATCTTTTATGTCAAAGGAAACGAAACTGTGCTATACTAAACTATCGAAATCGGAACCGGAATGGAGTGGCTGCCCTATGCCAGACGATCTGCTCACCGCCCAGGAGACCGCGGACTACCTCAAACTGAAGAAAACCACCGTCTACGAGCTGGTCAAGCGGGGGGACATTCCCTCCACCAAGATCGGCAAGCAGCTGCGCATCCCCCGGGCGGCGCTGGAGGGAATGACCGGGGCGCCCCGGCCGGCCGATCCGCCCCAAAAACCGCTCCTCCGGGAGAGGGGGCGGCCCGGGGCCATTCTGTGCGGACAGGACAGTTCGCTGGACATGATCGCGGATTTCGTGACGTCCAGCGTGGGCAACGGCGCGGTGGTGCTCCGCTCCCACGCCGGAAGCTACAACAGCCTGACCATGCTCTACCACGGCAAGGTGGACATGGCCACCGCCCACCTGTGGGACGAGGCCACGGGAACCTACAACCTGCCGTACATCTCCAAGCTGCTGCCGGGGATGGAGGTGACGGCGGTGCGGCTTTTCGGGCGCACCACGGGCATTTACGTCCCCATCGGAAACCCCAAAGGAATCGAGGGGGTGTCCGCGCTGACCAGGCCGGAGCTGCGGATGATCAACCGGGAAAAGGGCAGCGGCGTGCGGGTGCTGGTGGACGAAAAGCGCAAGGCCATGGGTCTGTCTCCCCGGCAGATCCGGGGGTATGACGAGGAGCGCACCAGCCACGTGACCGTGGCCGCCGCGGTGGCCTCCGGCGAAGCGGACTACGGCTTCGGCGCGGAGGCGGCATCCCGGATGGTGGACGGGGTGGACTTTCTGCCCCTTCAGCTGGAGTGGTACGACCTGGTGCTGCCCACCGTCCGGCGGGAGGAGCCGGCGTTCCGTGCGGTGCTGGACTACGTGACATCCCAGCGGTTCCGCCGGGATCTGGAGCAGACGGGGCGGTACGATCTGAGTCAGACCGGAACAATATTCGAGCTATAAACAGGATAAAATGAAAAAAGAGCGCTTCCGGCGGGAAGCGCTCCTTTTTCATGCAACTTAATATTGATTCACCCAGTGGCTGAGCAGAGCGGTGGGGATGAGCCACAGGGCCATGTAGAGCAGGAAATTTACCGGCGTCAGCGAGGCTGCCGCCCCCACATAGGTGAGGTAGAAGGTCAGCGCTGCACCCAGCACCCCGCCGGCGATGGACAGCGCCGTCCCCAGCCGGACGGCGGAGCGCAGGCGGCGCCCGCCCACCACTGCGTCGCAGTAGGGGCCAAGGCCCTCCCGGCTCAGCAGAGCCACCGGCGTGCCGTCGTGGTCCTGCTCCGTGCCGGACAGCTCCAGACGCCGATTCACCGGGGGAAACTCCATTTTATCTACCGGCAGCTTGAATTTCTGCCCCAGCAGGGCGGGAATCAGGTTGGGATCCCGGGTTGCCAGAATGGGGGATGCGCCGTTGCGCATCAGGGCGGACAGGCAGGGGTTCACCGCCGGACTCATGGCGTAGTTCAGTGCGAACAGCCCGGCAAGCTCACCGTTGATGGCGCAGAACACCGCGTGCTTGACGTTCACCCCCTGGGGCAGGGGCACGTTCATAAGATGCATGAAGGCGGCGGTGCCTACAAAGACCTCCTGATTGCGGATGATGCCGGTGACGCCGCCCTCGTGGTACCGCACGCCGGACACCTCCCGGTAAAAGGCCCCCTGTGTCCGGAGCAGATCATGGAAGGGCCGGGTCAGGCCGCAGTCCAGCACCCGGATGAGACTGGCGGCGTAAGCCACCGCCTTTTCATTTGGAAAGTCGCCGAAAACCCGGACGCCCGTCACCCGGACGGAGCCCGTGGGAAAGAGGTCGTTGTCCTGCATGATGATGCCCGCTTCCCGGCAGCGGGCGGCCCCGGGCCAGCCCGCAAGGGCCGCGCCCACGTTGAACAGCCGCCGGGCCAGCTTGTGGTAGGGAGAGCCGAACACCAGCAGCGCCGACCACGCAGAGGCCGCCGTCAGGGTGGCGGAGGCCGTCCACAGAAACTGCATGGCGCTTTTGTGGGCGACGGCGGACAGCCCCGCGCACACCAGACAGCACAGCAGGAGCAGCGGCGCGGCCACGGCGTAGGCCCGCTGGCCGCCATCCTCCATCTGAATCTGGCTGCCGAAGCCCGCCTGACTGCCCGACCACTTCGTGTACGCCGGGCGGCCGGACCATTTGCCCTCGTCCAGCGTCACCACATAGGGCTCCTTGGCCTGCGCTGCCGCCCGGCAGGACAGCCGGTCTCCCCTTCTCCGGCCGTAATCTCCCCACAGGGCGAAGGCAAGGCCGAAGGCGGTGACGGCGCAGCAGGGCTGTCCCGTCCGGTAATCGGTCAGGGCCAGCGCCGCTCCGTCAGCCAGCGTGAAGAGAAAGGCGAAGAGCAGCAGCGTTTCCGCCCCCAGCCTCAGCCGGGCGAGCTGTCCTGCGGCCCGGAGCAGCAGTGTGCCGCACAGCAGACCCGTAACGGCCAGCAGGCCGGGCATGAGCCACGAGCGGAGCTGGGGCCACTGCTCCCAGCTCAGCCACGGCAGGTCGATAGACACGGCGGCGCAGCCGATGGCACACAGCATGGCCAGCACCAGCCGCGCCCGCATCCCGCCCAGTCCCCGGGAGCACCGGGCGGCCAGGTCAGCGGGGGCGGTGTCCGGCGGCGCGGGCCGGGCAGGCCGTGCCCGTTTGGGACGTCTGGGTTCGGCGGGCGCTTCCGGCGTCTCCTCCCGGTCCACGCCGGGGATGTATCGCTCCGCCTTTACCGTTTCCTCGTCAGGCTCCGCCTGATCGTACATATGGTCGGCGTAGTGATCCGCCCGGCGCAGCAGGGTGTGGAACCGGGCGGCAAGGCCGCGGAGGGGACTTTCCGGCTCAATCTCCACGATGTTGTCCCCGTCCTCCGGCTCCGGCTTTTTGGGCGGCTTGTCCGCCTTGGCTTGCCGGGACTTTTTCAGCTCCTCTGCCGCTGCTTCGGCGGCGGGCTCCGGCCGGGGCTCGTCCGGCTCTTCGTCCTCCGCTGTGTCGTCCGTCTCTTCCGGCGTCTCCGGTTCGGTGCGGCGGGGCTGCTCGGGGAACTCCAGAATTTTGGATTTTTCGTATTTCCCGGAGCCGTACTCCGCTAAAATATCATCCACAGAATAGCTCTGCTTCTTTTCATCATCCTTATGCTCGGACATGGGCGCGCTCCTTTGGTAGAATTGCTTTGACTCAGCTTCTCTGCCGCACGGCCTCGTACAGCACCACTGCCGCGGCGGCGGAGGCGTTCAGCGAGTTGACCTGCCCCCGCATGGGAATGGACACGAGGAAGTCACACTGCTCCCGGACGAGGCGGCTCATGCCGTCCCCCTCGCTGCCGATGACGATGGCGGCAGGGCCCTTCAGGTCGGCGTCGTAGAGGGTGGTATTGCCGTCGGCGGCTGTGCCGAACACCCAGAGCCCCTCCTTTTTCAGATCCTTGAGCAGGGCGGTGAGGTTGGGTACCCGGGCCACGGGCAGGTAGCTCACCGCGCCGGCGGAGGTCTTGGCCACGATGGCGGTCAGCCCGGCGGAGCGCCGCTTGGGGATGATGACGCCGTGGGCTCCGGCGGCCTCGGCGGTGCGGATGACCGCGCCCAGATTGTGGGGGTCACTGAGCTCGTCGCACACCACGATGAGGGGGGCTTCGCCCTTGTCCCGGGCGGCGGCGAGGATGTCATCCACCTCGACGTATTCCCGGACGGCGGACACGGCGATGACGCCCTGATGGCTCTTGGTGCGGCTCATGCCGTCCAGCTTCCGCCGGTCGGCCTCCACCACCACCACGCCCTTGTCCCGGGCAGAGGAGGCGATGTGGCCCAGCGTGGCGTCCGTCTCCCCCTTGGCGATGTAGATTTTATCGATGGCGGTCCCGGCCCGGAGAGCCTCAATCACCGCATTGCGGCCCTCGATGAGACCATCGGCCTCGGCCTCCAAATTCTGATTCTTCTTCTCGTCGCGCATGGAAAAAACGCTCCTTTTTCCGTATTTCGAATGTTTCATACCATCATAACACGAATCGGGCGGCAGCAAAAGGGGGAAAATGTTTTCGTTGCTTTTTTTGCGGAGGTAAAAAGCAGTGAAAAACAAAGGACGGAGTCCTTTGAACCTTATTTTCCCGTATTCGCCGGAAATTCGGCGATGATTTCGGTGCGTCCTGCGGACGCTCCGCTGGGGGTTTCGCCCCCAAGGCGACCTACTTTCTGTGTGAACAGAAAGTCACAAGAGCCAAAGGGCTGCGCCCTTTGGGAAACGTTTTTTCTCGACCCCATTCTCGGGATAGAATTCGCCGTTACTCCGGCGAAACGGAGTTGTGCGTCCTGCGGACGCTCCGCTGGGGGTTTCGCCCCCAGGGCGACCTACTTTCTGTATGAACAGAAAGTAGGCAAAGAATCATTCAGGGGCGAAAATACGGATTCGACTTCGGGCGCTGAAGGGCGCGCCCTCGCTCATAGTATTTTCCCCCTGAAAACCCCCGGAGTTTACGGGGGCGCAATCAAGAAGTGCAGCGTTCTATTTCCGGCGCGGGGTAAGCCGACACGCGAAG
>CAYNEH010000106.1:0-6628 GCA_964396195.1 uncultured Oscillospiraceae bacterium | reverse complement strand
ACAGGTCGTGATTTTCATCCAGCACGTAGGCGATGCCGCCGGACATGCCGGCCGCGAAATTCCGGCCCGTGGGGCCCAGAATGGCCACCCGGCCGCCGGTCATGTACTCGCAGCCGTGGTCGCCCACGCCCTCCACCACGGCGTAAGCCCCGGAATTGCGGACGGCAAACCGCTCGCCGGCCACGCCGGCGATAAACGCCTTGCCGGAAGTGGCGCCGTACAGGGCCACGTTGCCGATGATGATGTTCTCCTCCGCCTTATACCCGGCGTTTTTCGGCGGGTACACCACCAGCTTGCCGCCGGACAGGCCCTTGCCGAAGTAGTCGTTGGAATCGCCCTCCAGCTCCAGCGTCAGACCCTTGGGGATAAACGCGCCGAAGGACTGGCCGCCGCCCCCGGTGCAGTGGACGGTGAAGGTGTCCTCCGCCAGCCGGTCGCCGTGGAGCCGGGTGATGTCGGAGCCGAAAATGGTGCCCACCGTCCGGTCCGTGGATGTCACGGGGATGGACAGGGACTTTTTCTGCCCCTTTTTCAGCGCGCCGCCCAGCTTTTCCAGCAGCACGGACATATCCACCGTCTGCTCCAGCTTGAAGTCGTACACGTCAGCGGGGTCAAAGTGGGTCTTGTACTCCCCGCCGACATAGGGGTTGTTCAGAATGGCGGACAGGTCCACCGTGGCAGCCCGGCGGTTCACCGCGTGCTCCCGCACCTTCAGAAGGTCGGTGCGGCCCACCAGCTCCTCCACCGTGCGCACACCCAGCTTCGCCATGTGCTCCCGCAGCTCCTGCGCGATGAAGCGCATGAAGTTCACCACATACTCCGGTTTTCCCTTGAACCGCTTGCGCAGCTCCGGATTCTGGGTGGCCACGCCCACGGGGCAGGTGTCCAGATTGCACACCCGCATCATGACGCAGCCCATGGTCACCAGCGGCGCGGTGGCAAAGCCGAACTCCTCCGCACCCAGCATGCAGGCGATGGCCACGTCCCGGCCGCTCATGAGCTTGCCGTCGGTTTCCAGCACCACCCGGGAGCGCAGGTCGTTCTGGATGAGGGTCTGGTGTGTCTCGGCAAGGCCAAGCTCCCACGGAAGGCCCGCATTGTGAATGGACGTTCTGGGGGCCGCACCGGTGCCGCCGTCGTAGCCGGAGATGAGCACCACCTGCGCCCCGGCCTTGGCAACGCCTGCGGCGATGGTACCCACGCCCGCCTCGCTGACCAGCTTGACGGAGATCCGGGCCTGCCGGTTGGCATTTTTCAGGTCGTAAATAAGCTGAGCCAGATCTTCGATGGAATAGATGTCATGATGGGGCGGCGGCGAAATAAGGGACACGCCGGGGGTGGAGTACCGGGTCTTGGCAATCCACGGGTACACCTTCCGGCCCGGCAGATGCCCGCCCTCGCCGGGCTTTGCACCCTGCGCCATTTTAATCTGGATCTCCTTTGCGCTCACCAGATACTCGCTGGTGACGCCGAACCGGCCGGAGGCCACCTGCTTGATGGCGGAGCAGCGGTCGCTGTGGAGCCGGTCGGGCCGCTCACCGCCCTCGCCGGAGTTGGATTTTCCGCCCAGCATATTCATGGCAATGGCCATGCACTCGTGGGCCTCCTGCGAGATGGAGCCGTAGCTCATGGCGCCGGTCTTGAAGCGCTTCACGATGGAGTCCACACTCTCCACCTCGTCGATGGGGATGGGCTCGTCCAGATACTTCATCTCCATCAGACCCCGGAGGGTGTGGGGCTTCGTCTCGTCGTCCACCAGCGCGGTGTACTGCTTGAACAGCTCGTAGCTGCCGGTGCGGGCGGCCTGCTGGAGCAGATGGATGGTCTGGGGGTTATACATATGGTCTTCCTGCCCGCTCCGGGCCTTATGGGCGCCCACGGAGTCCAGCGTGCCGTCACAGCCCAGCCCCAGCGGGTCGAAAGCCTTGGTGTGGTTGTGATCCACCAGCTCCTCGATCTCCTTCAGGCCGATGCCCCCAACCCGGGACACGGTGTTGGTGAAGTACTCGTCGATGACCTCTTTGGAGATGCCGATGGCCTCAAAGATCTGGGCGGACTGGTAGGACTGAACAGTGGAAATGCCCATCTTGGAGGCGATCTTCACGATGCCGTGGAGAATCGCGTTGTTGTAATCATCCACCGCGGCAGAAAAGTCCTTATCCAGCAGACCCTCGCTGATAAGCTGACCGATGGTCTCCTGCGCCAGATAGGGATTGATGGCCCGGGCGCCGTAGCCCAGCAGGGTGGCGAAGTGGTGCACGTCCCGGGGTTCGGCGGACTCCAGAATGACGGACACAGCGGTGCGCTTCTTGGTGCGCACCAGATGCTGCTCCAGCGCGGACACCGCCAGCAGGGACGGGATGGCCACGTGGTTCTCGTCCACCCCGCGGTCGGACAGAATGATGATGTTGGCCCCGTTGCGATAGGCTCGGTCGGCGGCGATGAGCATATGCTCCAGCGCACGCTTGAGGGGGGTATTCTTGTAGTAGAGAATGGACACCGTCTCCACATGGAAGCCGGGCTTGTCCATGGTGCGGATTTTCATCAGGTCCACCGAGGTGAGAATGGGGTTGCGCACCTGAAGCACCCGGCAGTTTTCCGCTGTCTCCTCCAGCAGGTTGCCGTCGTCTCCGATGTAAACGGTGGTGTCGGTGACGATCTCCTCCCGGATGGCGTCGATGGGCGGGTTGGTGACCTGTGCGAAAAGCTGCTTGAAGTAGTTGAACAGAGGCTGGTCGTGATCGGACAGCACTGCCAGCGGGATGTCGATGCCCATAGCGGCGGTACCCTCTGCGCCGGTCTTCGCCATAGTGAGGATGGTATTTTTCACATCCTCGTAGGTGTAGCCGAAGGCCTTCTGAAGCTGGGTGCGGCGGACATCGTCATAGGTCTCCACCCGCTTGTTGGGGATGGGCAAATCCTTCAGCCGCACAAGGTTTCGGTCCAGCCACTCGCCGTAGGGGTTCCGGTGAGCATAGGTCTCCTTGATCTCGCTGTCGTCGATGATGCGGCCCGCCGCCGTATCCACCAGAAGCATCCGCCCCGGCTCCAGCCGGGATTTTTTCACGATATGGACGGGGTCGATGTCCAGTACGCCCACCTCGGACGACAAAATAAGCTGATCGTCGTCGGTGACATAGTACCGGGAGGGGCGCAGGCCGTTGCGGTCCAGCACCGCGCCTACCTGGTCGCCGTCGGAGAACAGGATGGACGCCGGGCCGTCCCACGGCTCCATCATGACGGCGTAATACTGGTAGAGATCCCGCTTTTCCCGGGAAATATTCTCGTTGTTCATCCACGGCTCCGGGATGCAGATCATGACGGCCAGCGGCAGCTCCATGCCGCTCATCACCAGAAATTCCAGCGTGTTGTCCAGCATGGCGGAGTCGGAGCCGGATACGTTCACTACCGGGAACACCTTGTCGATGTCGTTATCCCAGACGGGGTTGTGCATGGTCTCCTCCCGGGCCAGCATACGGTCAACATTGCCCCGGATGGTGTTGATTTCTCCGTTATGAAGGATGAAGCGGTTCGGGTGCGCCCGCTCCCACGAGGGGTTGGTATTGGTGGAAAACCGGGAGTGAACCAGTGCGATGGCTGACTCGTAATGTTCATTCTGAAGATCGGGATAGAACTGCCGCAGCTGGCCCACAAGGAACATGCCCTTGTAAACGATGGTTCGGCTGGACAGGGATACCACATAGGTATTATCGTTGGACTGCTCAAACTCCCGGCGTGCAATATAGAGCCGGCGATCGAATTCCAGCCCCTTTTTCAGCTCCTCCGGACGGCGGACGAAAGCCTGCTCGATGCAGGGCATCTTGGCCAGCGCCTTGTGGCCCAGCACCTCCGGCCGCACGGGCACTGTCCGCCAGCCGATAAACTCCATCCCCTCCTTGGCCACGATCAGCTCGAACATTTTCTTGGCCTGATTCCGGGGCAGGGTCTCCTGCGGGAAGAAGAACATGCCAACGCCGTAGTCCCGCTCCTCCCCCAGCTCGTAGCCGTATTCTTTCACCGCGCGGGTGAAAAATTCATGTGATATCTGGAGCAGGATGCCCACACCGTCGCCGGTCTTGCCCTCGGCGTCCTTCCCGGCCCGGTGCTCCAGCTTTTCCACAATCTTCAGGGCGTTGTCCACCGTCTGGTGGGATTTTCTGCCCTTGATGTCCACCACGGCCCCGATCCCGCAGTTGTCGTGCTCAAAGGCGGGGTCGTACAGCGGGCCCCGCACCTGGTCTTGCTGATGTTTCATTGGCCTTCACCTTCCCATTTCCAAAAAACCGGCCCAACGGAGCCGCCGGAAGAGCGCGCGGGCGCTCCCCCGGCCCCCCATTGGGCCGGTCGTCATTCCTGTCATTCCGATACCAGAGTCAGCCGCGCTGAACTGCGGTCGGTGATTTACTCATTTAATCCATTAAAATGATTTCTAATTGTACCGGATTTTTTCGCTCCGGTCAATCGGCAAGTTCACCATCAAACACCGTCACCGCCGGGCCGGTCATAAACACATGGCCGGATTTTTCGTCCCAGCGGATGCGAAGGTCGCCGCCCAGCAGGTGGATCACCGCCTGACGGCCGCACCGTCCGGCGGCGCACATGGCCGCAAGGCTGGCACAGGCCCCGGTGCCGCAGGCCATGGTCTCGCCGCTGCCCCGCTCCCATACCCGCATCTCGATCTCATCGGGTCCCAGCACCCGGACGAACTCTGTGTTCACCCGGTCAGGAAAATAGGGCCAGACCTCAAAGTCCGGGCCGATCTCGCTCAGCGGAAGCTCCGCCGGAGCGGCCACCTCCACCACGCAGTGCGGGTTGCCCATGGACACCGGGATGCCTGTATAGGCAGCGCCCTTTACGTCGATTTCAATAGGCGGCTCTACCACCGGGGTGCCCATGTCCACCGTAACCTCGGAAACGCGGCCGCTTTCCACGACGAGGTACAGTGTCTTCTCCCCCGCCAGCGTCTCCACCGTGACCTCCGTTTTCCCGGTCAGGCCCTTGTCATAGACGAATTTGCCGAGACAGCGGATGCCGTTGCCGCACATCTCACCCTCGGAGCCGTCGGCATTGAACATCCGCATCCGGAAATCCGCCGTCTCCGACGGGCAGATGCAGATCAGGCCGTCGGAGCCAACGCCGAAGTGCCGGTCGGACACCCGGCGGGCCAGCCCGGGCAGGTCGTCCACGGACTGATGGATGCAGTCCACATAGACATAGTCGTTCCCCAGTCCGTGCATTTTTGTAAATTTCATGGCAAATGCCTCCCTCGGCCCCGCCGGGCCAAAATGCGGAAAAAAGGGCGGCAGTCAGCGAAGGACTGCCGCCCTCAGACTTCATCGTCTCAGTCGCCCGCCAGAACCATGCGGGCAGTATCTGCGAGTTTGGCGCCGTTGTCCATACTCCTTTTCTGGAGAAACCGGTGTGCCTGCTCCTCGGTCATGTCGTGACGATCCATAAGCACGGCCTTGGCCTGCGCCACCAGTGCGTTTTCCTCTTCCGTGCGCTGGGGCCGATGCTGGCGGACATACTTCTGGTTCATCTGGATCAGCATTCGCACCGAGGCCAGCAGGTCGCCCCGGTGAACCGGGGATGCCAGCTTGAAGATACCCTCGTCCTCGCACAGCTCAAGGCGGGTCTGGGGTGCTATCATCAGCATGGAGCAGTTCTCCGGCAAATCCTGATACAGTTCCTCGCAATTCTCGTCCGCCAGCTTGAAGCCGCAGACGATGATGCTCAGCCGCTGCTTGTGTACCACGCGCTTGACCTCTGCCGCACTGCGGCAGACCAAGCAGGACGCCGCTCCCCCGCTCTCGATGATCTCACGGATCTTGGCGCTGTTTGACTCACTTTCAAAAGCTACGATTACTTTCTGCAAGATCCTCCACACTCCTCAGGCGAAGATTTTCGATCAAAGCGGGTCAGGATCAATAGTTGATCATGTACTTGTCGCGCTCCCAGCTGGAGACACGGGTACGGTACTCGTCCCACTCGGCTTCCTTACCGGCAATGTACTGGCTGGAGACGTGCTCGCCCAGCGTAGCCATGACCAGCTTGTCCTTCTTCATGCTCACCAGAGCCTCCTCCAGAGAGCCGGGCAGAGCCTCGATGCCGCGGCGCTTGCGGGTAGCGGGGGTCATGGCGAAGATGTTGTCGGTGATCTCAGCGGGAGGAACCATGCCCTTCTCGATGCCGTCCAGGCCGGCGGCAAGGCAGACAGCCAGAGCCAGGTAGGGGTTGCAGGCGGGATCGGGGCAGCGCAGCTCCACGCGGGTGGACTGGCCGCGGGCGGCGGGGATGCGGATCAGCGCGGAGCGGTTGGAGGCGGACCACGCCATGTAGCAGGGGGCTTCGTAGCCGGGCACCAGGCGCTTATAGGAGTTGACCAGCGGGTTGGTGATGGCAGCCATGCCCTTCATGTGAGCCAGAATGCCGGCGATGAAGGAATAGGCCTCCTTGGACAGCTTCTTGTCACCCTTCTCATCATAGAACACGTTCTTGCCGTTGCGGAACAGGGACATATTCACGTGCATACCGGATCCGTTGATGCCGAAGATGGGCTTGGGCATAAAGGTGGCGTGCAGACCGTTCTTCTGGGCCAGCGTCTTGACCGCCAGCTTGAAGGTCATGA
>CAYNEH010000105.1:0-6651 GCA_964396195.1 uncultured Oscillospiraceae bacterium | reverse complement strand
CCGACCTACTCCGTCACCGTGAACGAAACCGAGCACGGTACCGTCACCGCAGACCGCAAGACCGCTTTCTCCGGCTCCACCGTCACCCTGACGATCACCCCGGAGCAGGGCCGGACGCTGGAGACCCTGACCGTCACCGACCGGACAGGCAGGGAGATTGACCTCGACATCGTGGAGATCGGAGAGAAGTACACCTTTAAGATGCCCAACTGCAGCGTCACCGTGACGGCCACTTTCATGGAGGACAACACCATCCTCAACTACTTCGTGGATGTTCCCACCGATTCCTACTACTACGATGCGGTTTTCTGGGCGGCGGAAACCGGCATTACCTCCGGCACGGATGACAGCCACTTCTCCCCGGACGGTAGCTGCACCAGAGCTCAGGCCGTGACACTCCTGTGGCGCGCGGCGGGCAGTCCCGTAGTGAATTATGCCATGATGATGGAGGATGTCCCTGCAGACGCCTACTACACGGAGGCGGTGCGCTGGGCACTGAGCGAAGGCATTACAAAGGGCACGAGCGACACGACCTTCAGCCCCGATGCGCCCTGCAGCCGCGGCCAGATCGTCACCTTCCTGTACCGGAGTGAACAGCGCAAGGGCAACGGCATGAGCGGCATGTGGATGTTCCGGAATCCCTTCACTGATGTAAACACGGAGGATTATTACGGGGAAGCCGTGATGTGGGCCGTTGCAAATGAAGTGACCAAAGGAACCACTGACACCACCTTCAGCCCCGATGACAACTGCACCCGCGCCCAGATCGTCACCTTCCTCTACCGCACTCTTGGCAGGTAACGAGGAAAATTCATTCTGACAGAGCAAACAGCCCGGACGTTTTAACGTCCGGGCTGTTTTGCGTCGCTTCGTTTTGTATAAGGAAGCATCCAATGCTCTTACAGATAAATCATGCACAGCGCGAGGATCAGCATATGTACAGGATAAAACCCGTAGCAAATCAGCCGCGTACAGCGGCTGTGATAGCCCTGTTTCCCGTTATACAGCCAGATTGGAATCAGCGCAAGCAGGGCAAGCCCCTGTTCCGGCAGTTCCACCGTATGACCAAAGAGCGAAACCGGAATCACCAGACTGGCAAGGAGGATGCAGTTCAAGCCGATCATGCCGAGTACCTGGAATAACTTCTGCCACCATGTCTTGCCGGGAAACAGGTAAAAGAGCAGAACTGTCAGGACACCTTCGCCGCCGTAGTCGGTCATGAGGAGCCTTCCCGCCAGGTAACCGACTGCTGCGGCAATCAGGCATACCGGGATTGTCAGCAGAATCTTCCCGTGCTTACGAACCGCGGAAATTGCCCACATGCAAAGCATGGCAATCAAAAATGTCCAGATTACATTCTGGTGAAAGGGATAGAAAACCGTTGCTCCGTACATGAGGTCAAAGGGGATTTCGGAAAGAAGCGCCAGCACCAGCAGCCGCAGAGCATAGCGCTTTGGGCTTCCCGTCCGGCGGAAGCCCTCTGCAAGCATAAAGGCAAAGATGGGAAACGCCAGCCGACCGACTGCCGTCAGCCACTCCTGTCCGGATATGACCGTTGCCCATGCGTGATCGCAAAGCATAAACAGCATTGCCAGGATGTGCAGCGTCAGTGCGTCGATCCCTACCGGTCGTTTTTCCTGTGCCTCTGCCATTACTTCACCCCCTGAACGCCCAGAATGCTTTTGATTTCTGCCAGGTTCCCGGCGAAGAAAATCCCTTCCTGTCGTTTCTCCGTGGAAAGTCCCATCTCGATCATGTGCGCGAGCTGTGATTTCAGGCTGTCGTAGTAGCCGTTCAGATTGTAGAGGATACAGGGCGCGTCAAGCTGTCCGAGAGACACCTTGGACATGACTTCAGCAATCTCCTCCAAAGTACCCGTGCCGCCCGGAAAAGCGATGAAAGCGTCTCCAAGCTCGATCATCTTTGCTTTTCGCTCTGACATATCTTTTGTGACGATCAGCTCTGTCAGCCCGTCGTACTGCGCGGCCATATCCATAAAAAACTGCGGCTCCACACCGGTTGCACGCCCGCCGGCAGTCATAACGCTCTGCGCGAGTTCACCCATCAGCCCGCTCTTGGAACCGCCGTAAACAAGCGCATTGCCGCTGCTGCCGATCCATGATCCGAGTTCTTTTACCGCTTCCTTCAGGGAAGGATCATTTCCTTCCAGCGCACCGAGATATACTGTAATATTCATTCCTTTTTTGCCTTTCTCCGTTTAGATTAGCGCGGGCGTCCGCGAAAGAAAGAAGACTGCCGCGACAGCGGCCGCGAATGCAGCAGCTCCAATTACAGACGCAATTTTTTTATTGAATTTCTTTTTCGCGGCTCTGCATATCAGGAACACACCGGCCACGCAAACAGCCGCAGCTGCAAGCGCGATGCCGATCATTTTCCATAACCACGAAAGTTCATATAGAATTCTCATTTGTTTGCCTCCTCTTTCCGCTGCCGCACGGACCGGGGCGGTTTATTGTGCTTTTCCCGTTTATCTCACGGGTTCCAGCTCGCCGGTGAGGGCATTGAGGTAGTAGTCGGACACGTTGGTGGACACCAGCCACACCGGTGTCAGCCGGGTGCCGGAGTCGAAGCTCTGGCTGGCCCGGTAGCCCAGACGTATCCCGCTGACGGCGGAACACACGTCGCCCCGGGTGAGGATGCCGTCCAGAAAGCGGATGAGGACGGTGGGTACATCCAGCAGCTGAGCGCTCTCGGCGGCGGTTGAGCCGGTAAGGAGATTGCCGCTGACGGTCAGCAGCCGGGAATTGTCGTACCGGAAGGTGATGAGGGAGGAGTAGAGCGGCGTATTCCCCAGCAGCTGGCGGAACACGAGAATGGAGCCGTCGTCACCGGTCTGCTCCTCCGTCAGCTCGGCGGAGAGGGACAGGGCGGACAGAAGGGCTTCGGCGTGGTCGGCGGGAGATTTTCCGTCCAGCGGGCAGTCGTTCAGGGTGAAGGAAAAGTCCCCGCTGGCCAGAAACTGGCCGCTGCCCTGCGTGCCGGTGTAGACATACACGCCGCCGCCGCGGTCAACGCTCTGGACAGGGCTGCCCAGCAGCGTCCGGGCCAGATTGGTCTCGGCCTGGGAATCCCGTGTGACGGACAGGGGGAAAAGGTCGCTCTCGACCTCGTCCGGAAGGCCGTCGGCAAGGGTGATGCCGTTCTGTTCCAGCACCTGAGACGCCCGGGTGAGGGCGGAGCGCTGGTACTGGCGAACCTTCACCTGCTGCCCCGCCACGAGAAAGAGCAGGAAGCCGTTGACCATCAACAGAATGAGGATGACGATATTTTTTATCTTGCGCCCCTCCATGGGCACGGCCTCCTTTCAGGTAAAATCAGCGGCCTACCCAGCCGGGGATGACGGAGCCGGTGCCGGTATCCCGGTACTGGATGACCAGCTCCCGGGGGGTGTCGGACAGACCGGAGAGTGCGTCGGCGGCCTTTTCGGCGGGCAGCAGCAGAGAGTCCTCATCCCCGGCGGAATAGCTCCGTGGGTAGAGGGTGAAATCCGTCACCGCGCTGTTCTGCACCTGCACCTGAGCGGCCCAGCCCTGATCGTACAGGTAGACGGTGCTGCCGTTGAGCAGATAGCCGAAGGTGACGGTATAAGAGCCGGAGGAATCCTCCACGGCGGAGGTCAGGCACAGCCGGGCCTCGCCGCACAGGGTGGACAGCGCGCTGTCCACCAGCGACCACGCGGCGGTCACCGCGCCGGTAAGTCCTTCTCCGGCGGAGTATCGGCTGGAGCCGGAGGTATAGTAGCGCACCCGGCCGTCGTTGTAGAGCCAGACGGTCTCGTCACCGTCCACGAAGATGGAGCCGTCGTTGACGGCGGCCTGATTCTGGGCGCTGAAGCGCAGGCTGCTCAGCAGCTGGGTTCGGGCGTCATCGGTGAGGGTGACGGCGGAGGCGGAGTAGGACGGGGCGCGGGTATCGCCGCCGGTGAAGAGCACGTAGGGGGCCACCGTGCCGGACAGAGCCTGATTTTCAAAGGCGAACAGGGAGCCGTTGGGGGCGGCGCTGCCCAGAACGGAGCCGAGGTGAAGGTCGGCATCCAGCGTGGTGGCGCAGCGGTAGAAGCTTTCGCCGGACTGATAGCACAGGGCGAGCGTGCCGTCTTCCTGTGTGGCCAGCAGAATGTGGGCGGCGGAGCCGTCCAGCTTGTCCGTCCCGTCGCCGCCGGACAGCCACTGACACAGGGCAGGCAGGGGGATAGGTTCCGTGTAGCCGAAGTAGACGTACTCCCCGGCCAAAAGGGTCTGCCAGTCGGACTCGGAGATGGCTGCGGGCTTATCCGCCCCGGCCAGCGCCTCGCCCAGCAGGGCGGCGGTCTGGGAGAAAAGGGCGTCCACGGTGGTCTGGTCGTACTGGATGCCGTACAGCCCTGCGTCAAGGCCCACGGCCATGCGGACGGGGACAGCGGCCACAGGGATGGTCTGGGGCTCGGCGGAGCCGGCGTCGCTGTCCGTCAGCCCCTTGGAAAATACGTCCCGCAGGCCGGAGCTCTGCACCAGCGGGGAGAAGTAGAGCAGCACTGCGGCGGAGACGGACAGCAGCACGATGAGCACCGTCTTGCATATCTCCACCGGGTCACGGCGTTTACCCTTCATGGCGGCCCTCCCGGGGACCGTCTACCAGCAGCTCCAGCCGGACGGTAAGGCCCGGCGTGTCCTTGTCCACCAGGAACAGCTCGCCCTGGTGGCTGGCGACGATCTCCTTGGCGATGGACAGGCCCAGACCGGTGCCGCCGGACTGGCGGGAGCGTGCCTTGTCCACCCGGTAAAAACGCTCGAAAATGCGGTCCCGGTCCTTCTGGGGTATGCCGATGCCGTTGTCATCCACCTCCATCCAAACCCGGTCACCCATGGTCCCGGCGGAGATGACGATGGAGCCGCCGTCGGGGGTGTACTTGATGGAGTTGGAGACAATATTCATCATGACCTGCACAATGCGCTCCCGGTCGGCCAGAATTTCCGGCATCCGGGCGGGCACCCGCAGGGTGAGGGTGTGGTCGTGCTTCTGGGCGTCCATGAGAACGGCCTGATAGGTGTCCCGGATGGCGCGGTCGAAGGGGAAGCGGGTGAGGTTCAGCTCACTGCGGCCGGAGTCGAACCGGGAGAGGGTGAGCAGATCCTGCACAATGTGGGTCATCCGGTCGGACTCGTTGAGAATGACGTTGAGAAAGTTCTGCCGCATTTCCACCGGCATGTCGGCGTTGCCGTCCGCCAGTGTCTCGGCATAGCTGCGGATGTTGGTCAGGGGAGTGCGCAGTTCGTGGGAGACGTTGGCCACGAAGTCCTTGCGCATTTCCTCGGCCTTGCGCTGGGCGGTGATGTCGTGGATGAGCACCAGCACGCCGCCCTGATTGGCCCGGTCGTAGGGGGCCAGCAGCAGGTCCAGCGTTTTGTCTGCCACGGTGCGCTCGGCGGACAGGTAGCCGTCCACCGCCGCGGCCTCGGACAGGGTGAACAGGTCACCGAAGAGCTGGTTGTAGCTGTCTCCCATGAGGATGGGCCGGGAGAGGAGCTGCTGGGCGGCGGGGTTGAAGTGAATGACGTGTCCGGTGCGGTCAAAGGCCACCACGCCGTCGGCCATGTGGAGGAACAGGGTGTCCAGCTTGTTGCGCTCGCTTTCCACGGCGGCGATGGTATCCTTGAGCTGTTGAGCCATGGAGTTGAAGCTCTCGGTCAGATCGCCGATCTCGTCCTTGCTGGACACTTCCAGCTTTTTGGAGAAGTCGCCGGAAGCCACCCGCCGCAGGCCGTCGTTGAGCCGCTCAATTGGGGTGATCATGGTTTTGGACAGCAGGAAGGAGAGCAGCAGCGAAATGACCAGACCCAGCACCAGAGCCTCGGCGATGAGCATGAACAGCTCGGAATTCAGGGAGCGCATGGTCTGGCGGTTATCCAGAATGTATATAATGTAGCTTTGATCACCTCGTGTGATCGGAATTGCGGCATCCATGTAATCGGCGGTTACGTCGCTGTCGTCACCGGTCTCCCCCAGCAGTGCGGCTTCAATGTTGGGAGTGATGGCAAGACCACCCTCCGGCTCGGGCACGGAGCCGGTGAGATAGGCGGCGGTGACGCCGTCCAGCACGTAGTAGGTGCGGCCCCGGTTGTCCACGCCCAGGGTGCCGTTGTAGAGGGAGAGCACCTGGTTGATGGCGGCGGCGCCGTCGGTCTCGTCGTCAGAGGGGGTCTCCAGCAGCTGGACGAATTCGGCGTTTTCCTGCCCGAAGGCGGCGGCGATCTGGCTGTAAAAATCGTTGATGTAGAAGCCCATTACGGAGTTGATGAGAAAGGAACCCACCACCGTCATCAGCGACAGAATCAGCAGGGTCATGATGAGCATGAGCTTGAAATGCAGGCCGCGGCGCACGGCGGTCCCTCCTTTGTAAAAGGCCCGGCGGGCCTTTTTGATTCGCAGGGCGAAGCCCTGCCACTTCTTTTCTTTCACGAAACAAGCAAAGCAGTCAGGTTTCGCCTGACGGCGACATCCTTTTTGTGCGCACAAAAAGGATGCAAAAAAGCGCTTAGGGGGAAAACGCGGTCGGCTCCGAACGCTGAAGGGCGCGTTCTGCGCTCCAGCGTTTCCCCCCTAAGAACCCCAAGGTTTACGGGGGCGCAAGGAACAGTTGCAGCGTTCTAT
>CAYNEH010000104.1:0-6660 GCA_964396195.1 uncultured Oscillospiraceae bacterium | reverse complement strand
GTATTTGTGCCGTCGGTGCCGGTGATGTTGAAGTACGCATCAACGGTGTAGCCGTCCACCGCGGTGTTGCCGCTATAGATCTTGCCGTCCTTCAGATAGTAGTTGTAAGAAGTGGAATCGTCTTTGGCCAGCTTCAGGGTGCCGTCGTTGTTAAAGCCCACGTCGGTGGAGGGAGTGGTGATGGCGTTGCTGCCCAGCGCGACACCGTAGGGGTACAGGTCGCACAGCATGTAGACGGTGCTGCCGTCGGTGGCGAGGGCGGGGTCGATAAAGGAGGTGGAGTTTTTGTTGTACTCATTGCCGTTATCGCCCAGATAATTGGCGAAGGTGTAGCTCCACGTCTTGCCGCCGTCGGTAGAGCGGCTGACAATGGTGTCCAGTCCGCCGCCGTCATAGGTGGTGTTCCAGCGGGCGTCCGCCGCCGCGACGATGGTATCGCCCACGGTGACCATGGCGGGGATGCGGAAACTTTTGCTGTCGCCGGTGTTCGTGGGGAAGGGGCTCCCGCTGGTGGTGCCGTCGGAGGGCTTGTCGCTCGTGGCCGCCAGCGCCATGGGCGCCGCGCCGATGAGCATGGCCACGGCCAGCAGACCCGCCAGAAAGCGCGTTGTCTTTCCTTTTTTCATGATCGTTTCATCCTTTCCTCTGGATCAGCGCCCGTTGACGACCTCGCCGGGGTTGGCGGCGGAGTTGGCGTCAGACCACGCACGCTCGAACGCGGCCCAGTCGCGGACGGGCAGGATGTCCTGCCACAGCTCCTTGGTGAGCAGGTCTGTCCGGTTGGTGAAGTAGGTGTAGTCGTGGGAGTTGGTGGCCTCCTGCACGGCGGCGTAGTACCACTTGCTCTTATCCATGTTGTCCGGCCAGGTGATGAAGTCCTCGCGGTCCTCCATGGGGGCGATGCCCTCGTTGCAGGGGGTGCGGCGGAGGGTGTTGTTCACGATGGTCATGGCCTCGGCCCGGTCGATGTCGTTGTTGGGCCGATAGGTGCCGTCGGGGTAGCCGTGGATGATGTCCAGCAGGTACGCCATGTTGATGTACTTGTTGGCCCAGTGCCCGGCGATGTCGTCAAATGCATCTTCCTCGGCCTGGGCGGACATGTCCTCGGTGATGAGGAAGAACCGCACGGCCATGGTGGCGAACTCAGCGCGGGTGATGTTGGCCTGGGGGTGGAAGTTGCCGTCCGGCATGCCGTTGACCACGCCCAGATTCGTCAGCGTGGAGATGGCGTTGTTGTACCAGTCGGTGGACTTCACGTCGCCGTAGGGGTTGGTCTTGGACCAGTACTGGTTGCGGACTTCATCGGTGAGCATGCGGAAGAAAATCGTCGCAACCTCCGCGCGGGTAATGTTGGCCTCCGGGTGAACCAGTCCGTCGTCCCGGCCGATGATGTAGGCGAAGTGATCCTCGGTGTTCAGGAAGGGGGAGTCGGGGTTCTCAATGGGGGTGTAGAAGCGGATGAGGTAGACCCACACCTCGTTGGAGGTCCACTCCTCGATGGTGGTATCGTTGCCGAATTCCAGCGTATTGACGCTCTCGGCGGTGACACTCTCGTAGTCGCCCAGCGTGCTGATCTTCGTCCAGCGCTCGTAGGTGAACTCGCCGTCCACGGTGCCCTTGGCGGTGACCTTGCGCCAGGTGGAGGAGTCATAGGTGACGGTCTGCGCCACGTCGGACTTGACCTTCAGCTGGGCCAGCTCCACCTTGATCTCCTTCATCCAGTCCGCGACCGTGAAGTCGCAGAACATGGGCTTCGCGTCGGCGGCGGACCCGGGAATATCCTCGTAGCCGTAGGCGGTGGTGCCGTCGTAGTAGCTGATAAGCTCCATGGGAATGTCGATGCAGCCGTCGGCGTCCAGATGCGCCTGCGCCCATGCCTTGTTCACGGAGATCTCGTAGGTGAACAGACCGGTCTTGGGGTCGTAGCCCTTGAAGCTGCTGGTATACTTGCCATCTTTGTAGTTGGCGAAAGCCTCGGGGTACTTGACGGCGTCGCTGTTTTTCACATCCCAGGGCTTCAGGAAAGAGCTGGAGAATGTGACGGTAATGGTGTCGCCGGTCCCGGTGAACTCCAGCGTGTCGCGGTCGTCCGTGGCGTCGATCATGACGTGGACGTTGAACTTGGCGTTCAGGAGCTGAGACTGACGGGCCTGCAGATAGGTCGCCATCTCTTCCGTCATCTTCAGCGTGGCGCTGTAGTTGATGTAGACCTGATCGCCGTCGGTCTCATAGTTGTGAGTACGGTCGTTGTCCTGGGTGAGCCCGTAGATGTTGGTGCCGTACTGCTGGGTGATCTCGACCGTGGCAATCTCGTCCTTGGCGTCGGTCACGTTCGTTGGCGTTGTCACGGCGCCGGCGGTGGCCGTCACGGACAGCAGAATGGCCGCGGCTGCGATCAGCGAGAACAGCCGGTGCTTTGTTGTCTTGCCAATCATTTGGTTTTCCTCCTTCAGCAAGCTGGGGCAGGTGTCAGAAGCATATGATTACCCCATTTTTACATTAGGATTATATACCAAAGTCTCCGGTTAAATCAAGCTTTTTCCACGGAAAAATTATCCAAAAAGCAAAATGACGGCACCCGGAATTTCTAAAATCAGGAAAAACAGTGGATTCCGGCGGCGGGCTGTGCTATGATAAATCCTGAGAATATCCGCAAAAAGCGGAACGTGATAAGGAGCGTGATCGGGATGGCCATACTGGTCGCCGGCGGCGCGGGATATATCGGCAGCCACACCTGCGCAGAGCTGCTTGAGGCGGGGCATGAGGTGGTAATTGCGGACAATCTCGTCAATTCCAGCCCCCGGGTGCTGGAGCGGATCGGGCGCATCACCGGGAAGACCGTCCCGTTTTATCAGGCGGATGTCCGGGACGAGGGGGCGCTGGAGGACATCTTCCGGCGGCACGATATCCGGGCGGTCATCAACTTCGCCGGGCTGAAGGCGGTGGGGGAGTCGGTGCGCAGGCCGCTGGAATACTATCATAATAATGTAGTGGGGACGCTTGCTCTCTGCCGCGTTATGGAGAAGTTCGGCGTGAAGAACATGATCTTCAGCTCGTCGGCCACGGTGTACGGCGACCCGGCGGAGGTGCCCATCACGGAGAGCTGCCCCCTTGGGGCGGCCACCAATCCCTACGGGCGGACGAAGCAGATCATTGAGCAGATTCTCACCGACCTGCACACCGCCGACCCGGAGTGGAACACCGTGCTGCTGCGCTACTTCAACCCCATCGGCGCCCATGAGAGCGGCCTGCTGGGGGAGGATCCCCGTGGGATCCCCAACAATCTGGTGCCGTACATCGGTCAGGTGGCGGTGGGAAAGCGGACGGCGCTGAACGTGTTCGGCGGCGACTACCCCACCCGGGACGGCACCGGCGTCCGGGATTATATCCACGTCACCGATCTGGCGAAGGGGCATCTGGCGGCGCTCGCCCGGCTGACGCCGGGCTCCGGCGTCAGCGTCTACAATCTGGGCACCGGCGTTGGGTACAGTGTGCTGGATGTGTTACACGCCTACGAGCGCGCCTGCGGGAAGCATTTGCCCTATGTCATGTGCCCCCGGCGGCCGGGGGACGTGGCGGAGTGCTGGTGCGACGCGTCCAAAGCGGCCCGGGAGCTTGGCTGGCGGGCGGAAAAGGGACTGGACGAGATGTGCGCCGACGCGTGGCGCTGGCAGTCCATGAACCCGGAGGGCTACGGCGGCTGAGCCGCGGGAGACGGAGCCGCGCATGGCGCGCATGATCAGGAACGGACAGAGCAGAAAACCCGCAAAGCCGGCGTTGATACGGCTTTGCGGGTTTTTGTACGATGGCGTTTCCCCAAATGTGTTATTTCAGCTTCTCCATGCCGATCTGCACCCGGCGGAGGGTTTCCTCCCGGCCCAGAATGCGGCAGATCTCCACCGCGCCGCCGGGGGTGACGGCCTTGCCGGCCACGGCGATGCGCAGGGGCCACATGAGGGTGGCGTTCTTCACGCCCAGCTGCCCGGCCAGTGCGATGAGAGCGTCGTGGATGGAGTCCTGCGTCCAGTCGGCCAGACCGGCCAGCACCGGCGCGGTTTTTTCCAGCATATCCAGCGACACCTCGCTGTTGGTCTTGGACTTCTTGTTGGTGAACAGTTCCGCGTCATACTCCGGGAGCCGGTCGAAGAAGTCCACCTTCTCCGGGATGTCGGTGAGCTTTTCGCACCGGGCCTGAAGCAGGGCGGCGATGGCGGCGGCATCCAGCGCCGGGTTCTTCACCGCCCGGCGGATATAGGGCTCGGCAGCTTTGGCGAAAGCCTCCGGGGTCATGGCCCGGAGATAGCTGGCGTTGAAGTAGTTGAGCTTGTCCATGTCGAAGGCGGAGGGGGACTTGGAGATTCCTGCGATGTCAAAGGCATCGATGAGCTGTTCCATGGTGAAGAACTCCTGCTCGGCGATGTCACCGTGGGGAGCCCAGCCCAGCAGAGCCACATAGTTCACTACCGCTTCGGACAGATAGCCCTGCTCCATGAGATCCTCGTAGGAGGGGTCGCCCTTGCGCTTGCTCATCTTGCGCACCGTGCCTGTCTCCGGGTCGGTAATCATGACGGAGGCGCAGTGGACATAGGTGGGAATGTCCCAGCCGAAAGCCTCGTACAGCAGGTTGTACTTGGGGGCGGAGGACAGGTACTCCGCGCCGCGAACCACGTGGGTGATGCCCATGAGGTGGTCGTCCACCACGTTGGCGAAGTTGTAGGTGGGCAGGCCGTCCCGCTTGATGAGTACCTGGTCGTCGAGATCGCTGTTGTCCACGGTGATGTCGCCGTACACGGCGTCGCGGAAAGTGGTCTGACCCTCGGGGATGCGCTGGCGGATGACATAGGGCTCTCCGGCGGCAACCTTAGCCGCGGCCGCCTCCGGAGACAGGGAACGGCAGGGGTCTGCCGCCCGGTCGAACTCGCCGGAGTCCTCCTCGGATTCGGTCTTTTCGCAGAAGCAGTAGTAGGCCGCGCCCTTTTCCACCAGCAGCTGGGCGTACTTGCCGTACAGATTCCGGCGCTCGGTCTGAATATAGGGACCCACGGGGCCGCCGATGTCCGGGCCCTCGTCCCACGTCAGGCCGCACTTGCGCATGGTGGCATAGATGACCTCCGCCGCATCGGCCACAAGACGGCCCTGATCGGTGTCCTCAATGCGGAGCAGGAACTTGCCCCCGGCGTGCCGGGCGATGAGATAGGTGTATAGCGCGGTGCGGAGATTGCCCACGTGCATGTAGCCGGTGGGGGAGGGGGCAAAACGGGTGCGCACCTCGCCGTGGGGGATGCGGTCCTCCATCTCCTGAAACCATTGCATGTCCAAAGCCATATCAAAAACCTCCAGGTCAAAGTTACTTGTGAAAAAACTCATATCATTATAATGTGTGTCCGGGAGATTTGCAAGGGCGTGTTTTGCATGGTGCGGCAAAAAAGCGCCCTCCGCCGGTGCGGAGGGCGCTTGAGCGCGGTATCGGTTCAGACAAGGCCGTGGCGACGGCGGTGACGCTCGCCGCAGCAGATGGTGCTGTCCCACCGGCTCCAGCTGGTGAGCCCCCGGGACAGCTGACGCAGCAGATAGCGCCAGTCGTATTTGTTCATAAACTGCCCCTCCTTTGTTCTTTGTTTTTTCATTTTTATGATATAGAATGAAAGTATGGAAATCACCGCGGCCGCGTCAAGTTTCTGCAAAATTTCGGCGGGTTCCGTAAAGATTTCTTTACATGAAACCGGAACGCGGAAAAGGATGGAAAAAACCGCGAAAATTCGTGCAGAACGGCAAAAAACGGCCATTGCATTTTGGCAACACTTTCATCAACTGCCGGTTGAAATGCCGCCGCCGCCGTGTTATGCTGGTTATGTGAAAAGTGAGCACAGGAGATGAGAGGCATAGACAATCAGACGATGATCGAAGCGCTGGAAAGCCTCCGGGCCACCCTTGAAACGGGCAGCCGGGAGGAGGCACTGGACAGGCTCAGCCGGCTGGAGGAGCAGGTTCGGGACAGCCTCGACTTCCGCCAGGTGGTGGACAGTCTGCTGGACGGCGTGTACATAACGGATCGGGACACGGTGACACAGTATGTGAACCCGGCCTACTGCAAGCACATGGGCATCTCGGCAAGCGAGGTACTGGGCCGCAGCGTGACGGAGCTTGCCCGGGAGGGAACCCTCTTTCAGCGCAGCGTGTCCGACGATGTCATCAAGACCGGGCGGAACATCACCGGGACGGGCATTCTCCAGAACGAGCGGGGCCGTTCCATCCCCACCTATGTCACCGGCGTGCCCATCTTTGACGAGAACGGCCGGGTGAAGTACGTGGCGGTGTCAGTGTTTGACACTGACGCGCTGATGTACCGGGTGACGGAGTTCCGCAAGACCGTTCACATCGAGCAGGCGGTCAAGATTCTCGATCAGGGCAGCGAGCACGACGCCAGCATCATGGTGGGTGATGCCCCCGCCATCCGGGAGATCCGCCGCACCATTGCCCGGGCGGCCCCCACCGACGTCACAATCCTTATCACCGGAGAGAGCGGCGTCGGCAAGGAGGTTGTGGCCGACCGGATCTATTTCGCCTCCGACCGACAGGGAAAGCCGTTCGTCAAGGTCAACTGTACCGCAATTCCGGCCAACCTGCTGGAATCGGAGCTGTTCGGCTACGAAAAGGGTG
>CAYNEH010000103.1:0-6725 GCA_964396195.1 uncultured Oscillospiraceae bacterium | reverse complement strand
AGTCGCCGATCTCGTCGAACTCCGGGGTCAGGCCCATGAAGGAATCGGCCAGCGCGATCTTTGCCCGCATGCCGGCGGCCAGCACCGTGCTGTCACAGGGGATGGTGACGGCCTTGCCGTCCTGCTCATAGGTGACGGCTTTTTCGTCCACGGAGCACACCCTGGCGTTCAGCACGGGGATGAAGTTCGGCTCCTTTTCGAACTCCACCAGCATCTCGTCCCGGTGAGTCTTGGAGGCGTCAGGGGCGAGGGCGGACTGCATCTCGATGATGGTGACCTTCTTGCCCAGCTTGGCAAGGTGGAGGGCTGTCTCGCAGCCCACCTGACCGCCGCCGATGACCACGACCTCATTGCCGAGGGTGTCCTCCTTGCCATAGCTGTCGCAGGCGGGGAGGGCGCGCTCCACGCCGGGGATGGGGGGAACCACAGGGTCCGCGCCCACAGCGGCGATGACCACGTCGTAGCCGTCCATGTCGGCGGGGACGGCCTCGGTGTTCAGCCGCACGTCCACGGCGCTTTTGGCGATCTGGGCGATGAGGTAGTCCTTGTACTCCCGCAGGGGCCACTTGAAGGACACATAGCTGGCGAATTTCAGTGCGCCGCCCAGTGCGCCGGTCTTTTCAAACAGGGTGACCATATGGCCGCGGTCAGCGGCGGTGAGAGCCGCCATCATGCCCGCGGGACCGCCGCCGATGACGGCCACCTTCTTGCCGCCCTCGGATTCGGGCATCCGGGCGATGGCCTCCTCCATGCCCACATGGGGGTTGACGGTGCACTGCATGTGCTGGGCGTAGTTGTCGGAGTCGTGGCAGCGCATACACTTCACGCAGGGCACCACGTCGTCCTGACATCCGGCCAGACCCTTTTTGATCCAGTTGGGGTCGGCGATGAACTCGCGGGCCACCACAACGAGGTCGGCTTTGCCGTCAGCAATGATGTCATCGGCGTCCTTCAGGGAGCCGATGCCGCCGATGGTGGACACCAGTGACTTGTGAATCTTGCCGGACTTCTTCACGCCCTCAGCCAGATAGACGTTGGGCATGGGGGGCAGGAAGCCGCAGGGATGGGTCCAGGTCATCCAGTCGGGGTTATGCATACCGGCGGACACCTGAAGAATGTCGGCGTACTCCTGAAGAACCTCGGCAATTTTAATGCCCTCGGCCTCGTCGATGCCGCCCTTCTGGAACTCGGAGCCGGAAAAGCGCACGTCGAAGATCATGTCCCGGCCAACGGCCTCCCGGCAGGCGGCGAGAACCTCCATGGGGTAGCGCACCCGGTTCTCGAAGGAGCCGCCGTACTTGTCGGTGCGCTTGTTGGTGTAGGGGGACAGGAACTGGGCGATGGGGATAGAGTGGCCAAAGTGGAACAGGATGCCGTCAAAGCCGCAGGCTTTGATGGCCTTGGCGGCCTGCACGTAGCCCTCCTTGAAACGCTCCAGCACCTCAATGGGGGCTTCGCCCCGGCCAATGGGGCCGCCCATGATGGAGCAGCCGTCGGACACGGTCCAGCCGTCGGGCAGCACGCCGATGAGCTCCATGGTGCACTTGGCACCGTACATGTGGATCTCGTCGGCCAGATCGCACAGGGCGTTCTGACGATTGGGGATGGTGATGTCCCAGGAGGCGTGGACGCCGTCGTTGTTGAAGCCGCCGATGGATACACCGGCGCAGGTTACAAGTCCCGCGCCAGCCCGGGCCCGGTCAACGAAGAAGCGCTTTCCGGCCTCGGTGGGGTGATCCTCGCCGTTGGAGGCGGTGTGGATGGTAGAGGGGCCGGAGACGATCCGGTTTTTCAGCAGATGGCCCGCCACCCGTACGGGGGAGAGCACATGAGAGAACTGGTTGTACATAATCTTCACCTCAGCGAATGTATAAAAGAACCAGAGGAAAGGGGCGGGACAGCGCCCGCCCCTTTTAGTATACAGCCCGGAGGGGCAGCAGGTCAATGGATATCCGGCACATTCGGGGGCCGCATCCATAGGGCGCGGCGCTCAAAGCCCGCCTTTTTTCAGGAAAATCCGGCATTCCCGAGCGGCTTCTGTTTCATGGAGCCGTCGGCTTCATACAGGGACCCGCCGCAGGCGGGACGGCGCGGGTGCGCCGTACAAGTGTTTTGGCGGAAGCCAAAACCTTGGGATCGGGCGGATTCACTTCGCCCGATCGGAATCAAATCCAGGGCCCCTTTAAATGAAGCCAATGGGCTGCATTTAAAGGGAGGGGTCAATTAGGATTTTCAGCATCCCCGTGCGATCCTTGCGGTCCAGCGCCTTCTCCACGCAGTCGGTCAACGGGATGATGTCGGTGACCATGCCGGGGAAACGGATCTTGCCCGCGGCCAGCATTTCGAGGTACATCCGGACCTCGTCGGCGGTGTAGACGAAGGTGAATTGCAGGTTGGGCTCGTGGATGGAGAAACCGCCGGGCACCAGATTGCTCATGGGTTCCTGAATGGTGCCGATGACCACCACCTGTCCGCCGGGTTTGACGCAGTAGTTGATGCAGTTGCCCAGGGAGTTCATGTTGCCCGCGCACTCGAACACGACGTCCGCGCCCACAGGGTTGCCGCAGATCTTTTTGATCTCATCACCCAGCTTGTCGCCCAGCTCCTTGGGGTTCAGGCAGTAGTCCGCGCCATACTCCTTCAGCGTGGGGTACTTGGAGGGGGAGGTGCCCAGCACGATGATCTTATTGGCGCCGCCGGCCTTGAGGAACTGAATGGCGGACAGGCCGATGGGGCCGGTGCCGGACACCACCACGTTGTCGCCCACCTTGAAATTGGACTTGCGGATGCCGTGGAGGGCCACGCAGATGACGTCAAACAGCACGGCGTCCTTGAGGTCAACGCCATCGGGAACCTTGATGAGCATGGTGTGCTTCACGTCCCGGATGAGGAAATATTCGGCGTAGCCGCCGTCGGGGCCGCCGATTCCGGCGGTGCGGGGGAAGCCGTTGATGCAGATGTTGGTCTCGCCCCGCTGGCAGGAGGGGCAGTCCTCGGCGCAGTGGGAGGGAGGGCCGCACAGGATGCGGTCGCCCACCTGAAACTCGGTGACGCCCTCGCCCAGCGCGGTGACGGTGCCCACGTTCTCATGGCCCAGCACCATGGGGAGCTTGATGAAGGGGGGATAGCCGCCCTTGTAGAACTCCACGTCGGTGCCGCACACGCCCACGTAGTTGATCTTGACCACCAGCTGGTTGGGACCGGGGACGGGGATGGGCCGATCTTCAATGCGTACGTCGCCCTTGCCGTAAAAAGCCGCTGCTTTCATAAAAATACACTCCTTTTCGTGATGTTGTTTTTGGAACAGGTACCCCTTTGAAGCGCGGGACTTCGGGGAGGTGTCTGGTGATTATAATGTTAAGGTAAAGGGCCTTCTTCATGCTTCGCCTGTTCGCGACGCACAGCTTTCGTCGTCGCAAAGTTCGCTGTGCTCCATTTTGCCTGCTGCAAAATTTCGCGCGCTGCCTTGCTCCTCCTCTCCGGGTTGAACCCGCTTCGCTGGGCTTCAACCCGGTAATAACTGTGCCGCTTCGGCTCAGCACTCGGGCTTGGACGACTTGATAAAGTCGCGGTACTTCGCCTTCCGGGCCTTAGCCTCGTCGGTGGCCATGGATGCCCGAGCCTTGCCCTCGTTGCGCTGGATGTCGTCACCGTGGATGAACTTGCCCGGGATGGAGTCGTGGGCGTGGGGCATCCATGTTTCGGCGTCGAACTCAAAGACATACCGGCCGCCCTCGTTCTTTATCACGCCCTCGATGCCGCACAGACAGCAGATGGCGGTGCCGTCCTCCTTGAGGAAGAAGTTATTGCTGTGGCAGTGGGGGCAGACGCCCTCGGCGCCCTTGTAGTCCCTGCCCATGATGCCGTGGGGAGCCTCCAGCGTGCCGTCGGCCACCTTTTTGGCGGCCTCGGCGATGTTCAGACCGATCTGGTGAGCCTTGGCGATGGCAGCGTCGTTCATGATGATGTCCAGCGACCACTGGAAGCACTCGTTGTCGATGACCGTCCACTTGGGGGTCAGGGCCTGAGTGTTGAAGTCGCACTGGATGCGGGTGGCCCAGTCGGAGCCGCCGATGCCCATGAAGGACACGGCTTTTTCCTTGAGGTAGCGGGGATCCACCGGTTTGCCGCCGTTTTCGGCGATCTTGGCGGCGATCATGACGTTGCCGCGGTCCAGACGGGGGCCGAAGCGGTCCATCACCGTGTGGAAGATGCCGGGGGCGCACTTTTCGAAGATGGGCACGGCCCAGACGATGCCGTCGGCGTCGTACATCTTGTCGGTGAGCCAGTCGAAGTCATCCTGAAGGATACAGGCGTTGCCCCGGCCGGAGAACAGGCTCATGACGCAGGCCTTGCAGCCGGTGCAGTGCTTGATGTTCAGCTGGTGCAGGTTGATGAATTCCACGTCCGCTCCGGCGGACTGCGCAGCCATCAGGGCCTCTTTGCACATGGCGTCGTTGCTGCCGTTGAGGGTGCCGCAGGACAGACCCAGTACTTTCATATTATCTTCCTCCTGTTTGTTTTCTGGAATGGGCCGGCGTTCCGTTCCGGCTCATGAGTTGGCTTGCGTTACAGGTCCCGGCCCACGAGGGAGCTGCCCACCGTGGCGATGATGATGACGCCGATGACGGACAGCACACCCGGAGGGGCAATCATCTTTCGTACGGTGCCGGTGTGGAGCAGCTCCGCTTATTTTTTCCGCCCGAACTGAACGATCGCCATGTTTTACGGTTCCTATCATACCGGAGGAATTCCATTTTGTGAAATACCTGTTTTGTCGTTTGAACAACACATTTGGTTATGGATTTAACGATTTTGTATATTTGCTACAAAGCCTTGCCACAGGGGGCATTTGATGATATACTGACTGAAACGGAGTAAAGGGGGAAGACACGTGAATCTGACCCGGATCCAGTATTTTGTGGAGGTAGCCCGGCGGGAGAATTTCTCGCAGGCGGCCAAGGCGCTGTACGTCTCTCAGCCAAACCTTTCCAAGCAGATCAGCCTCATGGAGCAGGAGCTGGGCTTCGATTTGTTCCGCCGGGTGGGCAAGAGCGTCCGCCTGACCCAGGCGGGGCAATACCTGTACGAGAAGTTCAAGGATCTGCCCGACTACACCGCGCAGGCCATCGCCCATGCCCACGCCCTGAGCCGGGGTGATGTGGGCAACATTTCCGTGGGCATTCTGGAGGGGCAGGACGTGAACCTCGCCATGTCGCAGGCCCTCTCCAGGCTCCGTCAGGACTACCCCGACGGCGTGGTGGAGCTGGAGCGCAACAGCTTCCGCAATCTCCGCAGCGGTCTTGAAAACTGCCGGTTCGACGTCATTATTACGCTGGGTTTCGAGGTGGAGGGGCGCCGGGATTGGAAGTGGGAGTCCCTGCGCACTCAGCGGGGCGCCATCGCCGTCAACCGGCGCAACCCGCTGGCGGATAAGCCGGACCTTACGCTGGCCGACCTGAAAAATGAGGATTTTGTAGCCATTTCCAAGGATGAATCCCCCGGTGGTTACGACCAGCTGCTCATCCAGTGTGCCAACTCCGGCTTTTACCCCAACATCGTCCGGGAGGCCAACTCGCTGGAGAGTCTGCTGCTCTGCGTGGAGACGGGGCTGGGTGTGGCCCTCATCGACCGGAACACCAGGCTGGAGCACAGCGACGCCGTGCGCATCGTGAATATCCCGGACAGCCGCCGCAGCGACGTGGTGGCCGTCTGGCAGGCGGATGACTGCAACCCCATGATCCGCCACCTTATCGACGAGCTGAAAGAGGCCGGGGAGGACCCCGGCCATCCGCAATATTCTGCATAAGCGCCCGCGGGGCGCGGAAGGAGCAATTACCATGGCAATTCTTGTGACCGGCGGCGCCGGTTATATCGGGTCCCACTGCGTGGCCGCCCTACTGGACCGGGGGGCGGACGTGGTGGTGGTGGACGACCTGTCCAAGGGTCACCGTCAGGCGGTGAAGGGCGGGCGGCTGTATATCGGCGACGTGGCTGACCAGCATTTTCTGGATGGGGTATTTTCCCGGGAAAATGTGGAGGCGGTCATCCATTTCGCCGCCTATTCGCTGGTGGGGGAGTCCATGTCCATCCCCGATGAATATTTTCGCAACAATGTCACCGCCGGGCTGACCCTCATCCGCACCATGGTAGCCCACAAGGTGCCATATCTGGTCTTTTCCTCCACGGCAGCCACCTTTGGTGAGCCGGTGCGCGTCCCCATTGAGGAGGACGATCCGCAGGTGCCCACCAACCCATACGGCGAGAGCAAGCTTATCGTGGAAAAGATGCTCAAGTGGTGTGACCGGGCCTACGGCCTGAAATACTGCGCCCTGCGGTACTTCAATGTGGCGGGGGCCCGGGCAGACGGCTCTATCGGTGAGGATCACCGGCCGGAGACTCACCTCATCCCCCTCATTCTGTCGGTGGCGCAGGGCAAGCGGGACAGCCTGAAGCTTTTCGGCACCGACTATCCCACGCCGGACGGCACCTGCGTCCGGGACTACATCCACGTGGAGGACCTCATTGACGCCCATATGCTGGCGCTGGACTACCTCAGGCGGGAAAACACATCCAACGCCTTCAACCTGGGCAACGGTCCCGGATTTTCCAACCGGCAGATTATCGATGCCGCCCGCCGCGTCACCGGTCATCCTATTCCGGTGGTGGAGGAGGGCCGCCGCCCCGGCGACCCCGCCGTGCTTATCGCGTCCAGCAAGAAAGCC
>CAYNEH010000102.1:252-6810 GCA_964396195.1 uncultured Oscillospiraceae bacterium | reverse complement strand
TGACTTTTCGCACGAACGAAAAGTCACCCCAGCGGAGCGTCCGCAGGACGCACCACTCCGTTTCGCCGGAGTAACGGCGAATTCGGTTCAAAGGCGATACCTATCGCTCATAACAAATCCTTCGTCCACCCCGTAGGGCGGAAAGGGTTTCCGGGAAAACTGGTTTTCCCGGAAGGCGCGTCGCGTCAGCGATAATGGCATTTCCGCAGAAATGCCCGCGCCTAAAAGGGCTTCGCCCTTTATTATGAAAAAACAGGACGGGCGCTATGCCCGCCCTGTTTTTCATTTTAGGCCTCAATCTGCTCCATCTGGAAGGCTTCAATAATATCGCCCGCCCCACAAAAGCAATGCTTTTGCGGGGACCCCGCATTTGACCTGAACCGTCGGAAATGAATTCCGCCGGTTCCAAGGTTTTGCTGCGCAAAACACTTGTACGGCGCTTATCGCGCCGCCCCATCTTCGATGGGGTAAAGAGGGCGACATAACTCTGCCTGTTTCAGGCTGGTACAGGCAGTTTAGGCCTCAATCTGCTCCATCTGGAAGGCCTCGATCACATCGCCCTCTTTGATGTCGCTGTACTTCTCGATGGTAATGCCGCACTCGTAGCCGCGGGCGACCTCCTTCACGCTGTCCTTGTAGCGCTGAAGGGAGCTCATGACGCCCTCGTGGATGACGATGCCGTCCCGGACCAGACGAATCTGGGCGTTGCGCACCACGCGGCCCTCGGTGACGTAGCAGCCGGCCACGATGCCCACGTTGGTAATCTTGTAGACCTGACGAACCTCGGCCTCGCCCAGGGCTACCTCCTTGAACTTGGGAGCCAGCATACCCTTCAAGGCGGCCTCAATCTCGTTGATGGCATCGTAAATGACGCGGTACATCCGCATATCCACCTTGGTGCGTGCGGCGGACTCGGCGGCGTTCTTGTCCGGACGGACGTTGAAGCCGACGATAATGGCGTTGGAGGTGGCGGCCAGCATCACGTCGGACTCGTTGATGGCACCCACAGCGCAGTGGATGACCCGCACACGGACCTCGTCGTTGGACAGCTTCTCCAGGCTGGACTTCACCGCCTCGGCGGAGCCCTGAACGTCGGCCTTGACGATGATGTTCAGGTCCTTCATCTCACCGGCCTGAATCTGGCTGAACAGCTCCTCCAGAGAGACCTTCTGCTTGGCCGCGCCGGTGGTGGCGTTCTTCATCTCTTCCTTGCGCTGCTCCACCAGCTCGCGGGCCATGCGCTCGTCGGCCACGGCGTGGAAGTCGTCGCCGGCACCGGGCACCTCGCCCATACCGATGATCTCCACGGGGACGGAGGGACCGGCCTCGGTGACCTTGTTGCCCTTATAGTCGGTCATGGCGCGGACACGGCCCACCGCCATGCCGGCGATGATGACGTCGCCCTGACGGAGGGTGCCGTTCTGGACCAGCAGGGTGGCCACGGGGCCGCGGCCCTTGTCCAGCCGGGCCTCGATAACCGCACCGTGGGCGGAGCGGTTGGGATTGGCCTTCAGCTCCCGCATCTCGGCGGTGAGGGTGACCATTTCCAGCAGGTTCTCAATGCCCATGCCCGTTTTGGCGGAGATGGGGCAGACGATGGTCTCGCCGCCCCACTCCTCGGGCACCAGCTCGTACTCGGTGAGCTGCTGCTTGATGCGGTCGGGGTTGGCGGTGGGCTTATCCATCTTATTGATGGCCACGATAATGGGGATGCCGGCGGCCTTGGCGTGGTTGATGGACTCCACGGTCTGCGGCATGATGCCGTCGTCGGCGGCCACCACCAGAATGGCGATGTCGGTGACCATGGCGCCGCGGGCGCGCATGGCGGTGAACGCCTCGTGGCCCGGGGTGTCGAGGAAGGTAATGGGCTTGCCGTTGACCTCTACCTGGTAAGCGCCGATGTGCTGGGTGATGCCGCCGGCCTCGCCGGACACCACGTTGGCGTGGCGGATATAGTCCAGCAAAGATGTCTTGCCGTGGTCAACGTGACCCATGACCACCACGACGGGGGCGCGGGGCACCAGATCCTCTTCCTTGTCCTCGGCGGTGTCAATGAGCTGTTCCTCGATGGTGACGATGACTTCCTTTTCCACCTTGCAGCCCAGTTCCATGGCGATGAGGGCGGCGGTGTCGTAATCGATGATGTCGGACAGGGAGGCCATGATGCCGTTGCGGATCAGGCACTTGACCACCTCCGCGCCGGTCTTCTTCATGCGGGAGGCCAGCTCGCCCACGCCGATTTCGTCGGGGATCTTGACGGTGAGGGGGGTCTTCTTGGCGATCTCAAGCTGAAGGCGGCGCATCTTCTCCGCTTCCTCCTGCTTGCGCTTGCTGCCGAAGTTCTGGCCGCGGTTCTTGCCGCTGCGGTTCTGGAACTTCTGCTTGCCGGTCTGCATCCGGTTGGCCTTGTCGGGGGCCAGATCCTCCAGCCGCTGGTCGTACTTCTCCAGATTCACCTGGCCGCCCTTGCGGGTGTCCACGACCTTCTTCTGGGGCACCCGGGACACGGGCGCGGCCTGCTGCTGGGGCTTGGGGGCCTCCTTGGAGCCCTCGGCCTTGCCGCCCTCGGTCTTGGCGGCGGGGGCGGGTTTCTTCGCCTGCGGGGCCTGAGCCTGCGCGGGAGCCGCCTTCTTCTGGGGCTCCGCCGTCCTGGGCGCGGGAGCCTCCTTCTTCGGCTCATGGTACACATCGGCGTAGATGGACTCGATGGAGTCTACCTGATTCTTCTGGGTCAGATGCTCAAAGATCAGGTTCAGCTCCCGGTCGGTAAGCGTCTTGGTGGGAGAGACATTCTCCTTGGTATGCTCGGCCAGAATGCCGAGGATCGCTTTGGCTTGTACGCCAAAATCCTTTGCCACATCACGGGCGTTATATTTCGCAAGGCTCAAACAGGCCACCTCCTAATTTATACTGTCAATGCTTCAGGGTTTCGTTTCTCCGGACTGCTCCGGCTTTTTTCCGGCGGGCTTCCCGGACTTTTTCCGCTGCCGGATGCGGCCTGCCTTCTCCGTGAGGCGCGCGGCCGTGTCGCCGTACCGCTCCGGATCCCCGGCGGCAAGGCCGGACAGGATCAGCGCCGCAAGGCCCGCGTCCGTCACCGCCAGCAGCGCGCAGCTGCTGCGGCCCAGCGCGAAGCCCAGCCGTCCCTTGTCGAAGGGCAGCGTCACCAGCGGCGCGTCAGCGCTCTCCGCCAGACGGGACGCCCGGCGGACGGTGTTGTCCGCCGCATCTGCGGCCAGAAAGACCGCCCGGGCCTTCCGGCCCTTGCAGACCTCGGCCACCGGCTCCTCGCCCACGGCGAGGTTGCCGCCCCGGCGGGCAAGGCCGATGGTATTCAGCACACGCTCATCCGTCACCGCCGTCACCCGCTTTCATCTGCTGCTCCAGCGCGTCGTAGACCTCCTGCCCCACCTGCGCGGAAAAGGCACGCTCCAGCGCCCGACTCTTCCGCACCTTGGCAAGGCACTGGGGATCGGGGCACAGGTATGCGCCCCGCCCGGGCTTCTTTCCGCGGAAATCCAGCGAAATCTCCCCCTCCGGGGAGCGCACCACCCGGATCAGCTCACCCTTCGGCTTCATCTCCCGGCAGCCAAGGCACTGGCGCATGGGTATTTTCTTTGGCATACAAATTCACCCCCGGTCACGGCGGCCGAAAACATCCGGCCCTGCAAGCAAACGTCTTACTCCTCGATCTCCACGATCTCCTCGTCTGCGGCGGCGGTTTCCTCCGCCGCGGGCGCCTCCTCCTCGGGAGGCTCCGGCGCGCTCGCCGGCCGGATGTCGATCTTGAAACCGGTGAGCCGGGCGGCCAGGCGGGCATTCTGGCCCTCCTTGCCGATGGCGAGGGACAGCTGGTCGTCGGGAACGATGACCCGGCAGCTCTTGCCTGTCTCCAGCTCCTTCACGCTGACCACGTCGGCGGGGGCCAGCGCGGCGGCCACGTACTCGGTGGGGTCGTCAGAATACTTGATGATGTCTACCTTTTCGCCCCGCAGTTCCTCCACGATGGCGTTCACCCGCTGGCCCCGGGGGCCGACGCAGGCGCCGATGGGATCCACGTTGGGGTCCTCGCTCCAGACGGCCAGCTTGGTGCGGCTGCCCGCCTCACGGGCGATGGACATGATCTCCACGGTGCCGTCGTAAATCTCGGGCACCTCCAGCTCGAACAGGCGCTTGACAAGGCCCGGATGAGTCCGGGACACCAGCACCTGCGGCCCGCGGGTGGAGCGGCGGACCTCCACCACGTACACGCGGATGCGGTCGCCTTCGTGGATCTCCTCGCCTTTGACCTGCTCGCCGGCGGACAGGAAGGTATCGGTAAACTCTCCGCCGGAGCTGAGCCGCACGGACAGGGAGCCGTTCCGGGGGTCCACCCGGGTGACGGTGCCGGTGAGAATCTCGTGCTCCTTGGCGGAGAACTCGTCGAACACCATGCCGCGCTCGGCCTCACGCATGCCCTGAATGATGACCTGACGGGCGGTCTGGGCGGCGATACGCCCGAAGTTCTTCGGCTTGATCTCGATGCGCAGCACGTCGCCCAGCTGAGCCCGGGGCAGGGCCTTCCGGGCGTCCTCAAGGCTCATCTCGGTGTGGGGGTTGTCAACGGTCTCCACCACGTCCTTCTTGACGTACATGTGAACCTCGCCCTTTTCCTCGTTGGCGTCCACGGTGACATTGTCGGTGATACCCTCGTGATCCCGCTTGTAGGCGGCCACCAGCGCCTGGGTGATCTTCTCAATCATATACGCCTTGGGGATGCCCTTTTCCTTTTCGATGTCAGCAATGGCGGCGAAGAACTCCTTCGCATCCAGCTCCGTGCTCTTGGCAGCAGTCTTTTTCTTAGCCATGTCAACTAACTCCTTCAAAATGTCACATGCAGTCTGACCTGCGCGATGTCCTGTTTGGGATAGCGGACGCCGTCCACCGTCACGTCCCCGTTCTCATAGCCTTCCAGAACGCCGGTGCGCTCCTTGCGGCCGTCCACCGGCCGGTAGAACTTCACGTCCACCTGCCGGCCCATGCTCCGTTCGAAGTGCTCCGGCTTTTTCAGCGGGCGATCCAGCCCGGCGGAGGACACCTCGAAGGTGTAGCTGCCCGCGATGGGGTCAGCCTCGTCCAGTGCGTCGGACAGCGGTCGGGACACGGCCTCGCAGTCGTCGATGCACACGCCGCCCTCCTTGTCGATGTAGACCCGGAGGAACCACTCCCCCGCTTCCTTGACGTATTCCACGTCCCAGAGCGTACAGCCGGCCTCCTCCACAAATGGCTGCGCCAGCCCGGCAACAACGTCGGTCACCTTCGCCACGGTCCCACTCCTTTACTCAAAATGTCGCTAAAAAAGAGTGAGGCGCAAACCTCACTCTAACCTTACACTTACATCTTACGCTGAGATTTTACCACACAATACCTGTGATTGCAAGGGGCGGCGAAAATTTTTTCCTGCCTGCAGCAAAGAATTTTCGCCGCTTTTTCGCTCCCCGGTTGTAATTTTTCCCCGGCACAGGTATAATGAGAGAGGTTCAGCCCGGAAGAAGCCGCATACACGGGCTTGCATACACGGGCTTATTTTATGTATTTAAGGAGATATACTATGTCCAATATCTGGCATGACATTGATCCCAAGCGCATCACCCCGGAGGATTTCATCGCTGTCATCGAGATTCCGAAAGGCAGCAAGAAAAAGTATGAGCTGGACAAGGAGACCGGTCTGATCATTCTGGACCGGGTGCTCTACACCTCCACCCACTACCCCGCCAACTACGGCTTCATCCCCCGTACCTACGGCGACGACGGCGACCCGCTGGACGTGCTGGTGCTGTGCTCGGAGGAGCTGGACCCCCTGACGCTGGTGCGCTGCTACCCCATTGGGTACATCTCCATGCTGGACGGCGGCAAGAACGACGAGAAGATCATCGCCATTCCTTTCAGCGACCCCAGCTATAACTCCCACCACGAGCTGACCGATCTGCCCGCCCACATTTTCGACGAGATGGCCCACTTCTTCTCCGTCTACAAGGCGCTGGAGGGCAAGGACACCGTAGCCGGCGACGTGAACGGCCGGGACGCCGCCATCGAGGTCATCACCCGCGCCATCGACAACTACGTGACAAAATTTTGCCGCTGAACCCCGGCGGGCGGGAGAAAGTTAATGAAAATTTAAAGGTTATCGCCTTTTGTTCCCACCCCCGCTGTGATAAACTGTCCCTACCTTCGGTAACCAAACCGCAAAAATCCTACGACAGTGAGGTTGTATCCATATGGCGCATTACGACGCATTGATCATCGGCGCGGGCTTTGCCGGCGCCGTCACCGCCCGTCGTCTGGCAGAGGACGGCGGCAAGCGGGTGCTGGTACTGGAACGGCGCAGCCACATCGGCGGCAACGCCTACGACTGTCCCGACCGGGCGGGCGTACTCATCCACCAGTACGGCCCCCACATCTTCCACACCAACGACCAGCGGGTCTATCACTACCTGACCCGCTTCACCGCGTGGCTGGACTACCCCCACAAGGTGGTGGCCAGCATTCCCGACGGGAAGGGCGGCCGGATGCAGTTCC